>JAZGDV010000007.1:0-2175 GCA_036478175.1 Thermoplasmata archaeon | reverse complement strand
TTTAGGGCTACGGGAAAGACCATTACCACGGTTATCACTCCCCACCCCCGGTGGCAGGGACGCTCCCCTATGCGAACCATCCGGACGTCGTGGGCGCCCGGAGCCTGGTTACCGCCGCGCTCGTCTTGTACGGCGTCCTCGTCCTCCTCCTCCTACTCGTCGGCGTGTTCCTCCCTTTCGCTCTGATCTGGGCCGTTCTGTTCCTGATTATGCTTCTCATCGCCTACCTTGTCATCCAGGAGCCGCTGAAGCGGGGCGATGTCGCTCGAGCCGGCACACCCGCGCTCGTGCTAGGCATCCTTTCCATTCTCCTCCTCAACATCATCTCGGGGATTCTGCTTCTCGTGGCGTACGCCAGGATCGGCCGCGCCGACGCCATCCGCTTGGGGGCGTTGGGAGGTGTCCCCGCGGGGGGTCTGTCCCCGTCCGTGCCCCTCGCGCCAACGGGGTCGAGGGTTCCCGCAGACGAGGTGCGCTACTGTTCCTCCTGCGGCGCGCCGCTCACCCCCTCCGACCGCTATTGCTCGAACTGCCGAACCCCGGTCCCCCCTTAGCCTGGCTCCCCCACAAACGATTAAATACGTCCGGATGATATTTTCGGGGGGAAACATCCCATGTCCTTTCATGAGCTTCTCATCGGCTTCGCCGTCTTTGTCTTCATCATCATTCTCGCCTCCGCCATCAAGATCGCCCGGGAGTACGAGCGGGCGGTGATCTTCCGCCTCGGGCGACTGCGGGGGACCAAGGGCCCGGGTTTGTACTTCCTGATCCCCCTCATCGATCGGCGCGTCCTCGTGGACCTGCGTGTCCTCTCCATCGACGTTCCGCGCCAGCAGGTGATTACGGCGGACAACGTCTCCGTCCAGGTGGACGCGGTCGTCTACTACCGGGTGGACGAACCCATTCAGGCCATCGTGAAGGTCCGGGACTTCTTCCAGGCCACGAACCTCCTGGCCCAGACGACCCTCCGGGACGTCCTCGGGCAGGTGGAGCTGGACGACCTCCTCTCGAAACGGGAGGACCTCAACCGGCGGGTCCAGGACCTGCTGGACGTGGCCACGGACCCGTGGGGCATCAAGGTCCAGTCCGTGACGATTCGGGACGTCTCCCTGCCGGACTCCATGATCCGGGCCATCGCCAAGCAGGCGGAGGCCGAGCGGGAGCGCCGGGGCCGGATCATCGTGGCCCAGGGGGAGTTCCAGGCCGCCGAGAAGATGCTCGAGGCGGCCCTGCTGTACGCCCAGTCCGCCCCGGCCATGCGCCTGCGGGAGCTGCAGACCCTCCAGGACATCGCCCGGGAGAAGAACCTCATCGTCGTCACCACGACCGGCATGGGCTCGCGCGTCGGCGAGATGGTGGCCATGGCAGAAGCCGTCAAAGTCAAGGATGCGAAGGCGGAGCAGGGATGAGGCCGCCCCCCGGCCGTCGGAGCGGACGCACGCTCCTCTTCGGACTCGTCGTCCTCGTCGGGGTCCTCGTTCCCCTGGTGGCCGTGGCGGGCCAGACCACCCAGCCCCTCGTCCTGCAGATGAACATCGATGGGGCCATCACCCGAGCGACCCTAGAGCATTTCTTGGAGGTCCTGGACGCCGCCCAGAGTCAGGGGGCCGACGCCATCCTCCTGAACATGAACACCCCCGGCGGAGGCGTGGCGGAAACGGAGGAAATTGTCGAGCTGATGCTCAACAGTCCCCTTCCGATGATCGGCTACGTCGGGCCGGCCGGGGCGAGCGCGGATAGCGCGGGGACCTGGATTCTCGTGGCCACCGACGTCGCGGCCATGACGCCCGGGACCACCATCGGCTCCCTGCAGCCCGTCCTCATCGGTCCGCAAGGGTTTGAGGTGATCGACGATCCGAAGATCGTCAACAACATCGTGGCGAAGGTGAAGAACGTCCTCACCCTGCACGGGCGGAACGAGAGTCTGGCGGATGCCTTCGTCCGGGACAACCTGAACCTCAACGCCCCCAATGCCCTCGCGGCCGGCGCCATCGAAGTCATCGCGGACGACATCGATGCGTTGATGGCCGACCTCGACGGACGGACGACCTTCCTCAAGGGCGTGACCCTAGACCTCGCGAACGCCCGGGTCGTCGTCCAGACGCCCAGCATCCGCCTCCAGGCCATCGGCATCATCACCGACCCGGTCGTCGCGTCCCTCCTGTTCCTCCTGGG
>JAZGDV010000069.1:0-3531 GCA_036478175.1 Thermoplasmata archaeon | reverse complement strand
CGCACTCTTCGGTCGGCACGGAGAAGGAGACGCGGATGAAGTTCGGCCCAAACCGGTTCGACAGGTACTCGCCCGCACGCACGTGGACGCGGTGATCGAGGAGCATGCGTTCCTCGAGCCGATGGGGGTCGATGCCGGTGTCCTGGAGGTCGACGACGAAGGAGTTGCTTCGCGAGGGGAACACGGGCAGAAGGGCGCCCCTCGCCTTCTCCACGGCCCCTCGGATGGTCTCCTGGTTGGCCTGACAGGTCTCGAGGAGACCGGGAAGCCATTCTTCCTTGGTGTCGAGAGCCGCGAGGCCTGCTCGTTGGGCGAGGACGTTCACGCCCAACACGTTCGTGTCGAATCTCTGGACCTCCCGGATCAAATCGGGCGGTCCCACGACCCCTCCGATCCGCATGCCCGCCAGCCCGGGCCCCTTGGAGAAGGAGTAGAAGAGGAGCGTCCTCTCCGGGTACCACGTCGTCGCCAGGTGTTGGTCCGTGTTGAAGTCCCGGTAGGTCACGTCGTGGAGGAAGAGCAGGTCATGGTCCCTCGCCACCTCCGTCAGGCCCCGGAGTTGCTCCGCTGTGTAGCTGATGCCAAGGGGGTTGTGCGGGTCGATGACCAACAGGGCGCGGGTCTCGGCCGTGACCGCGGCCTCCACGGCCTCCGCCGTCAGCTTCCAGGGTTCCCCGTAAATGGGGAGCTCCACCACACGGGCCCGCGACATCTCCGCCTGGTGATGGATCGGGAGAAAGCTCGGGTCCGTGGCTAGGATTTCGTCCCCTTCCCCCAGGAACGCCCGCTGGACGGCATAGAGGGCCTCGATCCCCCCGTTCGTCAGGAAGACCTCGTAGCCGTCGAGGGACAGGTCGGCCAGGATGGCCTCCGGGAGGCCAAACACGCCCGGCCGATAGGAGTAGAGCCGGTACTCCCCGGATCGAAGCGATTCCCGGACCGCCTCCTCGATGGCAGGGTGAAGGGGAATCGTGTTCGTATTCTGACTCATCCAGACGACCTCATCCCGATGGGCATGCGCAAACGCAAAGAGGTCAACCGGAGCCTTCGCCATGACGGTCCCTAGGAGGGGATGGCCTTAGGGGTTGCGGACGGCCGCCGGCGCGAGAGCGGGAGTATGGGCCGGCCCGGAGTCGAACCGGGGACCTCCGCCATGTCAAGGCGGTGTCATAACCAACTAGACCACCGGCCCGCCCTGTTGCCAACGGAGGATGGGGCTTATCGGTTTGGGTCACGAGGCAGATTTCTCTCGACTGTCGCAACGGAATCGGCCCGCGCGGCATGAGACGGTCGCTTGCGATGATGACGATGCGCGGAGCCACCACCACCACCATCACGACGAACAGGACGCTCTCCGATCGGGTCCGCTGAAGCTACGTCGTCACCGGCTCTGCCTCTGGGGGGAAGATGTCCCAGGATGCCAAGTCTTCCCGCCCAACGCTCCCTTTACTGCTTTCGGGAATCATAACAGATATTTTCATCGAACTCCTGATAAAAATCCCCGCGCCTGGCTGGCCTACGCAGGGGGCGTCCCTAGGAATGTTCGAGGAGGCCAGCTTTCGTATTCGGGACCTGAGCTTACGCCAGTTGTTCCTGGGCCTTGGGAAGGCCGTCGTCCCGCTGTCCATTGCCGGCGTGTACCTTGCCTACATCGCCACGCTGGGCGAGACCGGCCGCATTCTCCTCCCGCTCCTGGTCGCCTACTTCATCCCCCCGTTCGGAAAGGAGTCCGTCATCCCCCTCGGGGTCTCCTTGGGCGTCCACCCGGCCCTCATGGCCTTCTCCGTCGCCATGGTGGACGTCCTGGTCGGCCTCTTTCTCCTGTGGAATTACAAGGTCCTCTACTACATCCCCATCCTGGGCAAGTGGGCCCATAAGATGGAGGTGAAGGCGAAGCGGATGATCGACGAGGGGCGGGGGTTCAGCAAGCTCGCCTACCTCGGCCTGGTCCTGTTCGTCATCGTGCCCTTCCAGGGATCGGGGGCCGTTAGCGCGACGATCCTCGGCAAGATGAGCGGGATGGATGCCAAGAAGGTCTGGTCCGCCATCATCCTGGGGGCCTTCACGGGAACCTTCGCGGTGGCCTACTCGTTCAACCTCATCCTGTCCGCCTTCCGTTCCAACCTCCTCCTCGGGGTCGGCCTCGTCGTCGTCATCGTGGCGGTCGTGCTCTTCTTCTACTTCCGCTGGAAGCGGGAGACGGGCAGGTCCATCACCCTCCACGACATCCGGGAGGTGAGCCTCATGGCGATCACCACGGGCGTCGACGTGGAGTCCCCCCCGGAGGAGCCCTAGGCCCGCACGCTTTTATCGCCGGCATCGATGGATTCGCGGCATGCGCTGTCTCGGCCTGGAGGGAACGGCCCACACCCTCGGCATCGGCATCGTCGACGACGGGGGCCGGATCCTCGCGAATCGGGTGGAGATGTACCGCCCCGCCGTGGGAGGCATCCATCCGAGGGAGGCGGCGAACCATCACGCCGACCGCCTTCGTCCTGTCCTTCGGGCGGCCCTGAGAGAGGCCGACATCCAGCTTCGGGACTTGGACCTCATCGCGTTCTCTCAGGGCCCCGGCCTCGGCCCCTCCCTCCGTACCGTGGCCACCGCGGCGCGGGCCCTGTCCCTCTCTCTCGGACTGCCCATCGTGGGCGTGAACCACTGCATCGCCCATGTGGAGATCGGGCGGGCCGTGACCCCCGCGCGAGACCCCGTCCTCCTGTACCTGTCCGGCGGCAACACCCAGGTCATTTCCTACGCCCGCGGCCGATATCGGGTCTTTGGGGAGACACTCGACATCGGCCTAGGCAACCTCCTGGACAAAGTGGGTCGCACGCTGGGATTCCCGTTTCCCGCGGGACCTGAAATCGAGCGTCGGGCCCGGGACGGCAAGGAATTGCTCCCGCTCCCCTATTCGGTGAAGGGCATGGACGTCGCCTTCTCCGGGATCTTGACCGCGGCCCAGGCCCTGCGTGCGAAGGGCGCCTCCGTCGAGGATCTCTGCTTCTCCCTGCAGGAGATCACTTACGCCATGGTCACGGAGGTGGCAGAGCGGGCCATGGCCCATCTGGGGAAGGAGGAGATTCTCCTCGGAGGAGGGGTCGCCTGCAACGAACGCTTCCGCACCATGGTCGCCGCCATGGCCAAGGCTCGGGAGGCCCGGATGTTTGTCCCGCCCAAGGCCCTCTGCGTGGACAACGGGGCCATGATCGCGTGGACTGGGATTCTGATGCACGACGCGGGTCTGGACCTGGCTATCGAGGAGACGGGGGTCAACCAGAACATGCGGACCGATGCCGCCGAGGCGCCTTGGGTGACGGAAGGCGCGGGGCCGGGCTAGTCCGCCTCGTCGTCGTTCCCGTCGATCGCCTCAACCCCCGCTCCCGGCTCGAAGGAGTGACCGAGGTCCGCCAAGACGGCCTCGAGGGCGCGGAAGGTCGCACGCAGGTCGGCGAAGGAGCAGACCCCCATGTGCCCGATGCGGAAGATCCCGCCCTTGAGACGTCCCTGTCCCCCCGCTACCAGCACGCCGTG
>JAZGDV010000068.1:0-5595 GCA_036478175.1 Thermoplasmata archaeon | reverse complement strand
TGTCGATGAAGCCGTAGGCGTCGGTGGGGCAGAACTCCTCGCAGTCCCCGCAGAAGAGACAGTGGCCCACGTCCACGGCCGGTCGGCGAACCTGCTTCTTGATGGTGTCCATCTCCGACCGCAAGGGACCGGGCGGGTAGTCCGCTCCGACGTCCACGAACTCGAAGTAGATGCACTCGTTGGGGCACACCTTCCGGCAGATCTCGCATCCGATGCACTTCTCCCAATCGATCTCGTGCTGGTTCCGCACGTTTTCGGGGAAGGTGGGCCGCTCGTAGGGATAGAGGACCGTGTTGGGCCGGCGGAAGAAGGTGGAGCGAATGAACTGCTTGAGCGTGAACATCATGGGCCGCAGGAAGACCTTCGTGATGGAAGCGCTGTCAGCCTTTGACTTTCGGGTCTTGGACTTGGGGGACTTCGTAGGTCATCTCTCCCTGGTCCCATTGACGCAGCTGTCCCTCCCGGGAGCTCACCAGGCGGCCCGTCCGGGTGGTGATGTACCCCAGCTTCTCCGCCTGAATCTTCTTCCGCAGCTTGAGGAACCCGTCCAGGAGGGCCTCCGGCCGAACGGGGCAGCCGGGAATGAAGACGTCCGTGGGGACAATCGTGTAGGAACCCTTGATGATGCTGTAGGAGTCGTAATACGGCCCACCGCAGATCGTGCACTCCCCCATGGCAATCACCCACTTCGGGTCGGGCATCTGCTCATAGAGGCGCAGGACCACGGGCCGGAGCTTCAGGCTGATGGGGCCATTCAGCAGGAGGATGTCGGTCTGCCGGGGGGTGGAGCGGTAGATGACGCCGAATCGCTCCGCGTCGAAACGGGGATCGGAAGTGGCGGCCATCTCGATGGCGCAGCACATGATGCCCCAATGGAGGGGCCAAGGGGAGTTCCGCTTGGCCCAATTCAGGAAGCGATCCAGGAGGTTTCGAGGCAAGAAGCGCTCCTTCAGCTTATGCATGGTCTCGTCGACGTTCTCGTTGACCCACTTCAGAAAATCGTCGGACCGGAAGCCGGCGATGTTGACCTGCGAGCCCTTCGTTGCACCTTGCATCGCCCGTCACCCAGCGGAGGACCCTGGCCTGGTCCCGATTGAGCACAAGTATGGGGCCGTATTAAAGGTTGGGCGAGGGCATCATTCGACCTGTGTCACCAGGCAGTGGTGGTCAGATGGAACACCGCGCATTTCTCATCTGGTCGCCTCCGTGGCCAAACGCGAGAGGTGCTCGCGTGGCGGCAAGCAGACCAGGGCAGAAGTGGATCGTTTGATCGAAGCCTCGCTCCTTCGCGGAATCAGATAGGACCACCGCCCCATGATCGTTCATCACGGGCACCTTCCTTGTCCTGGAAGCGGCGGGGCTGCTGGCCATACGTAGGGACCGGGGTTCTCGCCCGAAAGGCCGCCGTTCCAGGGCGCGAAGCCCCCGGCCCGTGGAGACCGGTCCACGGGCGTTTTCGCCCTAGCGCCACGGAGATCGAGCGGAACCACCGACGACTGGGACGGCTTCCTTCATCGGCGTCCAGAAGTGTCCACCCATGAGCTGGTTCTTCCCTGAGGGCGGCGTAACGTTTTTTCGCTCTCCAATCCATGGTCAGGGGTCATGAGCGGACGGCCCGAGCGGCTCAAGACTCTCGTTGACCTGGGTCTCACCGAGTACCAGGCTCGGGTGTATCTGGCCCTCCTCGGACTGGGTGCCTCGAAGGCCAGCCGGATCCCAGCCATCGCGGGGGTTCCTCGCACCCGCGTCTACGCCACGATGAACCAGCTCCACGACAAGGGGCTTGTCGAGATTATCCCGGAAACCCCGCTCCGGTACCGGCCTGTGCCGATCCAGGCCTACCTTCAAGCCTCCGCGCGGGACCTGCGGGAGGAGGCTCGTGGGATCGAGGGCAGCATCGAAGACCTGGCCCGGGAGTTCGCCATCCGGGGGGAGGTCGCCGCGGAGGAACGGGGTCGCTTTGAGGCAATCTACGGGAGGCGCAACACCCACGAGCGCCTCATGAAGATGTACGACGAGGCCGAGAAATCCATCATCGGGGTGGGCACACCCAACAGCCCCTTTCGCATCGTCAAGTCGGCCATCTTCACCCTCGAGGAGAAGGCCCAGGAAGGCCTGCAGATCCGGTACGCCTTCCCGATCACCCCACAGAACAAAGCGCAGGTGGACACGATCTCCCGTTTCGCGAAAATCAAGGGCATCACGGAGCACCTCCCGATCTACTGGTACGTCTTCGACCGGCGGGTCGTTCTCTTGAATCATCCCATCCCCGACGATGACAATTTCTACCGGGGCGAGGACATCGCCATCTGGACGGACGACGAGGGCATTGCCAGGGCCTTGGAGACTATCGCCGAGAAAATATGGAGCGGGGGAACGGAACCCGGGACCGTAGACGTGACGGAGCCCGCCGTGGAGCTGGCGCGCAAATACGTCCAACTCCTGGGGCATCGAGGTCGTCCCGCCTTCCAGGCCATGGGGTACCGCATCGGCGAGGAACTCGCCCGAGGGTTCCAGGCGTCGAGCCTAGGAGCCCTCATGGACGAGGTGGCTACTTACTGGAGGGAACACGGCCTCGGCCGCATCGAACTCATCACCAAAGACCCCCTCACCATCGAAGTGGAGAACTTCGTCGACGCCGGAAACATGCTCAGCGTCGGACGTACGGTGTGCAGCTTCGTGGAGGAAGCGATTCGGGCCATCCTGGAGTCCCGGCTCGGTACGGTCGAGGTGGCGGAGAGCAAGACCTTCGGCCCCGGAAGCAATCGCTGCCGGATCGCCTTCCATGTCACCTCGTCGGCCTAGGTGTCGGCCTCGAGGGGGGGCCGGTTGCTCTTCCACCCCACCAGGGGGCGTCCCTCTGGGGGAAAGGGCTCGATGCCCAGGGCGTCGGCAATCTGGCGCGCTCGATTTCGGAGGGTGACCTCCGAGACCCCCGCGGTCTTGGAAATCTCATCCTGAGACCGACGATCGTCGTTGAGGATCGACGCGATGTACACGGCCCCGGCCACCGTCCCGGTGGGGAGCATCGAGGCGAAGCGGGGCTCCGTCGAGAGATCCCGAATCATGTCTCCGGCCATGGCCCTCGTCGAGGGTTCGAGCTCGAGGGCCTCCGCAATCCGGGGCAGGTAGTCCTCGGGCCGGGGGATGGGGATTCTGAGTCTGAGCTGGCGGTTGAGAATCGTGTAGGTTCGGGAGAGCTTCTTCCGGTCCACCTTCAGTTCGTCGACGATTTCTCGGAGGGTCCGGGGGAAGCCTTTCAGCCGGCAAGCGACGTAGAGGGAGGCCGCGGCGATCACGGCGATGCTCCGCCCCCGCACGATGCCCTTCTGGGCCGCCTTCCGATACACCAGGCCCGCCTCGGCGCGGATGGCGGGCGGCAATCGCATCAGGGAGGCGAACCGATCCACCTGCCGGAGGCCCTCACCCAGGCTTCGTTCGCCGCGCTTAGACTGGCGGACCTGGTTGTGGAGCATGCGCATCCGGTAGAACTTCATCCGGGCCTGCGAAGAGAGGGATCGCCCGTGGGCGTCCTTGGCGGAGAGGGGAATCTCTGTCGAGAGTCCTCTGTCCGGAATCATGGGGTTGGCGGGAGCGCCAACCCGGCTGTTCCCGTACTTCTTGTAAACATCAAAGTCCCGCCACTCGGGGCCTTGGTCGATCAGATCTTCCTCAATGACAAGGCCGCAGGCGTTGCAGACGAGCTCGGCGCGATAGTCGTCTCTCACCAGATCGTGGCTGCCACACTCAGGACACTTAGTGTCCTCGGACTTGGGTACCTTCTCCTCAATCAAAGTCTGTGTCATGAAGCCCCTCACCCCCGCCTAGTCTTCTCTGCGGGCGGTAATCTTCTTCCTTATACGTATAAGGGATTACGGGGTTATAAAAGGTGTTTTGTCACTGAGGCGAGTTACACCCTAGGGCTAATCCTCGATCTGGGCCTTCTGCAACTCCCCGCTGTAATCGACGTAGACGGTCTTGATCTCCGTGAACTCCTCGATGGCGGAGCTCCCAGCCTCCCGGTGGCCGCTCCCCGTGCTCTTCACCCCGCCAAACGGAAGCTGCACTTCGGCGCCGATGGTGGGCGCATTCACATAGGTGATGCCGGCCTCGATGTCATGTATGGCTCGGAACGCCAGGTTCACGTCCTGCGTGTAGATGGACGAGGAGAGGCCATAGATCGTGTCGTTGGCGATGCGGACCGCCTCGTCGTAGCTCCCCGCCTGGAGGACCGTCAGCAGTGGCCCGAAGATCTCCTCGCGGGCGATGCGCATCTCGGGCTTCCCCTCGAAGATCGTCGGGGCGACGTAGGTTCCAAGATCGAACCCGCCCCCGGTCAGCTTCTTCCCCCCCGTGCGAAGCTTGGCGCCTTCCTCCTTCCCGATTTCCACGTAGCGGAGGACCTTCTCCTCCTGGGCCGCACCCTTGACGGGCCCCATGTCGACGCGGGGGTCCAGAGGGTCGCCGACCTTGAGCTTCTCCGTCTCCTCCACGAGTTCCTCCAAGAATTCGTCGTAGATGTTCCGGTGGAGGATGAGGCGGCTGCATGCGGTGCACCGCTGGCCCGCCGTGCCAAAGGCGGCGAAGAGGAGGCCCTCCATGGCGAGGTCCTGGTCCGCGTCGGCCATCAAGATCATCGGATTCTTTCCTCCCAGCTCCAACCCGACGTTGGCGAGGCGGGAGGCGCCCTTGGTATAGACCTCGCGACCGGCGTCCACGCCGCCGGTGAAGGAGATGGCCCGCACCAGGGGGTTCACGGCGATTTCATCTCCGACCACTTCGCCGGGTCCGGTGACCAGGTTGAGCACGCCCGCGGGGAGACCCGCTTCGTGGAGTGCCTTCACGAGCTCCGCCCCGATGAGGGGGGTCCCCGAAGACGGTTTGAACACGAGGGTGCAGCCGCTCACGAGCGCCGCCCCAATCTTCCACGAGGGAACGGCGATCGGGAAATTCCACGTCGTGATGAGACCCGCGACCCCGACCGGAAGGCGAACGGTCATGGCAAACTTGTCGGGCAGTTCGGTGGCCACGGTCTCCCCCAAGAGGCGGCGACCCTCTCCGGCGATGTACTCAAAGAAGTCGATGGCCTCCTGGACCTCGCCTCGGCCTTCGGCGATGATCTTCCCCGTTTCCCGGGTCAGGAGTTTCCCCAGGTCGTCCTTCTTCTCCCGCAGAATCTGGGCGGTCTGGAGGAGGATCTCTCCCCGCTTCGCGGGAGGCGTCGCCTTCCACTTGGGGAAGGCCTCCGTCGCCACGTCAATCGCCCGGCGCGCGTCCTCCCGACTCCCTCGGGGGAAGTAGGCCAGGACCTCGCCGTTGGCAGGATTCGTGGTCTCGATCTGGCCGTCGCCTGTCGCGTCTACCCACTCTCCCCCGATGAAGATGCCGTACTCCTCCGCCATCGTGATCCCTCCGGCGTCTACCTGGCTTAAGAGGCCCCTAGCTCCTCTTAACACTTATCGAGACCCCGTCTCGGACGGGGAGAATGACGGTTTCCATGTCCTCGTCCTCCGCCAGGGTCCGGTTGTACGTCCGAATCGCCTCGGTCCAGGCATCCTGGTCGGAGGGGTCCGCGACGCGGCCGCTCCAGAGCAC
>JAZGDV010000067.1:0-5122 GCA_036478175.1 Thermoplasmata archaeon | reverse complement strand
TTCCCGGCCCCGTTCGGGCCCAAGAAGCCGTAAATCTCTCCCCGTTTGACGTCCAACGACAGGGAATCGACCGCTTGGAGGCCATCGAAGGCCTTCGACAGGTTCGTGACGGTGAGGCTGCTCTCCGATGTCGTGCCCTTCGCACGAATGGGGGGATACTTAATCGTTCTGTGATGGGGCCCGGAATGCGTATAAGGGGGATAGCGGGGCCTGGAAATCCAGTCCGGGGACCACGGTTGGCACCGCCCCCGGTCCTTTGAACCAGGGATCTCCGGGTTATGAGCCCGACGGGATTTTAGGCTCCGGCCTCCGCTGATGCGGTGACCCGGGGTTTCCTAGCTACCCCACCCCGCTATCGTCGAGGCCACAACCGCGGCCGATATTAAGGATATCGTCTCACGTGCGGGTCGAGAGGAGCTTTCTTAGCCGAAGGGCGTCTTCCAGGGAAGCCTTCAGCTTCAGTTTCCCGAGGGCCATCGCCTTGAAGGTCGGGATGCGGCCCTCGACCAGCCCACGGAACGTCTCCTCGTCGCACGTGATGGTCACGTCGGCCCCTTCCAGCGGCCCCTCCTCCAGCCCCCCGATCCGACCGTCCCGCAGGGCCATGTGATACGCGCCCTTGTCGGTCACGATCTGAATCGTCCGCTCCATCCCCGCAATGTCCTCCTGGAGTTGGACGTCCGTTTCGGCGCGCCGGTTAAAGGCAGCGATCAGATCTTCGAGAGTCTCGCGCATCCTACTCCCAGGCCTCCAGTTTCCCCAATCTGGCCTCGGACAGCAGACTTTGGCTGGTCTTCCAGGCCAAACGGGTGTAGGGCGGCATTTCCCCGTGGACCGTGACCCACTCCTTCAGGAAGGCCCGCGTGTTGGGGTCGTGCGCATAACCGCTTCCCACGGGCCGTCCCAACTCGAACCCGATCCGGCGCACCTCTTCATCTCGCACCACCTTGGCCACGATGGAAGCGGCGGAAACGACGGGGTGGTTCTGGTCCGCCTTGTGCTCCGCCCGCAGCGGGAGGTCGTATCCGAGGTCTCGAAGGACACGAGCCCGAAAGCGAGCCTCGTCCGTGTCGCAGCAGTCCACGATGACCTCATCTGGCGCCAGATCGCGGATGACCTCGGCGAAGGCGCGGGCCTCCACGCGATTCAGGGATTCCGCCTCCATCGACGCGTCCAACTCGGCCGCGGTGATGCAGAGAACACGGGAGGTCGCCACCTGCGCAATCTCCGCCGCGAGGGTCTCCCGCCGGCTGGGGGTCAACTGCTTGGAATCCCGCACCCCGAGCCCCCGTAGCTCCTCTTGGTCTTCGCATAGGACCCCTGCGACCACGAGGGGGCCCAACACGGGGCCTCGGCCCGCCTCGTCAATCCCCAGGATGCGCAAGTCCCAGTTCCCTCCTCAGGTCGGCCACGCGTTCCTGAAGGGCGACCCGGTCAAACCCGAGGACCGCCCCGCTCTCCACGACCAGCTTTCCATCCACGACCACGTCCCGAACCCGCAAGGTCCGACCTCCATACGCGAGGAGGGATAAGCTTTCCCCAGGCTCGGCAGGCATGCCTGTCGTAGGTTGAAGGATCACGAAATCCGCGGTCTCGCCCGGCTCGAGGCTTCCACTTCCTAATCCCAGGGCCCGGGCACCGCTGATCGTACTCAGGTCCACCAAAGCCTGCACGGGGACGATGGTAGGATCCCACCGGTGGCCCCGGTGCACGAACCCACAGGCCCGCATGACAGACCGGAGGCTGAAACCCCCGCTGAGGAAGGGCGAATCCGTTCCGAGTCCGACGACGACCCCTTCGCGGAGCATCTCGGGGAGCGGCATGGGACCCCCCGCCCCGGTCACCTGGTTGGAGCTCGGGCAGTGGACGACGGAGACCTGGCCCCGTGCGAGGGCCCGTATCTCGTTCAGGGTCAGCCAGACGCAATGAACCGCAAGCAGCTCCGGCGTGAGGAGTCCCTCTCTCTCCAGCCATTCCACCGGTCGGGCCCCCGCGTCTCGCTGGAAGCGATATACATCCGCTCGCCGTTCGGCTAGAGGCAGACACCACCGGGTTCCTCCGGCATGTGCGAGCTCGGCCACGGCCTTCGTCAGGTCGGGATCGATGAGTCCGGTCAATCCAGCCATGGGTAGGATGCGATCGCGGTCCCGCATCTTGCGGAGGAAACGGCGCGCATGAGCGAGGTCCTCCTCCGTCTCGACGGCCCAGGCTAGCAGGGCCCGGATGCCCGCCTGGGTGGCGGCTCGGCCCACCTCTTCCTCCCACGTGAAGAGGTCGAGAAAACAGGTGGTCCCGCTCGCCAGCATGTTCGCCGTGGCGAGTGCGGCCGCCACCTCCAGGTCCCGCTTCGTCAGGCTTGCCTGCAATTCCACCATCGCCACGTGCATCTCGGACCAAGGCACGTCGCGAGGCGGTCCCAAGAGCACGTAGGCAGAGCGGGTGTAGCCGTCGATGAGCCCAGGGATGACCAGACAACCTGTGGCATCGAGGCGCCGATCCGCCGAGTCCCCCGGCCCTCCGACCTCTCGGATCCTGTTCTTCTCGACGGTGAGGTTCCCGCGGATCACACGCCGTTCTTTATCCTGAGTCACCAGGGTCCCGTCGGTGACGACAAGAGACACTGGCTCGCCAATCGAGTAGGCGTATTAATGGGTGCGGGGGCGATACGAGGCTGCACCTCGCAAGGCAGGACCTGAACGTGCAGTTTCGCCAAGAAGTTGAGAAGTTGCTGGCCCAGGTGCAACCGGGACACGTCACCACGTTCGGCGGCTTGGCGGAGGCCCTAGGCGACACCCGGGCTGCCGTGCCTGTCTTCCGACTCCTTCGCAGGGATCGGCCTCCGGGATGGCACCGTGTGGTGCGGGCCGACGGCACGCTGGCCTGGGGGGAGGCCGCCTCTCGCCTCCATGAGGAAGGGGTCGAGGTTCGCGGCGGCGCGCTCCAAGACCTTCATCGGGTCCTCTTCCAAGACTTTCGCACGGCTCGGCCATTGGAGGCCCTGCGTCGAGAACAACGTCTCCTCGCCTCCCAGGTCGTGTTGAGAGACCGCTTCCAAGAACCGGACAACGTGGCGGGATTTGACGTCTCCTATCGAGGTGCCGTGGCGTACGCCGCCGCCGTCGGCCTCGACTGGGAGACCCTGGAGGTCCGGGAAGAGATCGGCCTCACGACGTCCGTGGACTTCCCCTACATCTCGACCTACCTGGCCTATCGCGAGTCCGACCCCGTGGCCCGCTGTTACGCCCGCTTCGAGGACCCGCCCGCCTTGCTCTTGGTGGATGGAAACGGGACCCTCCATCCCCACCGGTTCGGGGTGGCATGCCATGTGGGCCTCAAATTGGATCGACCCACCATCGGGGTGGCGAAGAGCCTCCTGATCGGTCGGCCGGATCGGGAAATCCTGGCGCCGGGGGAGGCCACTCCGGTACGGGTGAACGGGGAGGTCGTAGGACATGCGTTTCGACCCGGGAGGGGCAAGCCCATCTATGTCTCTCCCGGCCATCGGATCAGCGATCTCACGGCCCTCCGGTTCGTGCAGCGCCTCTGCCGTACCCGGATTCCCGAACCTCTACACCTGGCGGATCGGGCGGCCCGTCGGATCCGGCGGGACCACGAAGGTTGAGGCTTTTTATCACGCGGGAGGATGGAACAGCGCGTGCGCGTTCTCGTGTTCGGCGCCGGGGCCATGGGAAGTCTCGTGGGAGGCCTCCTCTCGCGGAAGCACGAGACCGTCCTCGTGGGCAGACAGTCGCATGTGGCGGCGATCCGCCAACAAGGGCTGCGCATCACCGGGAAGACCAATCTCGTGGTACGCCCGGAAGCCGTCGAAGTGCTCCCACGTGCGCCAGATCCCGACCTCGTCATCGTGACGGTGAAGGCCTATGACACGGCAAACGCCGCGCGGGCCCTGAAGTCCCTCATCGGAACGGCGCTCTTCCTGTCCCTCCAAAATGGCCTCGGGAACGAGGAGACGCTCGCGGCCTCCGGAGCCCGGGTCTTGGGCGGTGTGACCAACCAAGGCATTACGTTCGTGGGACCCGGCGAGGTGCACCACGCAGGGACGGGGGATACCTACATCGGGCCCTTCGAGAGGACGGAGCGGGAGGACGCGGTCCGTGTCGTGGAGGCCTTCAATGAGAGCGGCCTGTCGAGCCACCTGGTCGGGGACATCCGGGCAGAACTCTGGCTGAAGGCCATCGTGAATGCCTGCATCAACCCCCTCACGGCCCTTCTCCGGGCCCCCAACGGGTACGTTCTCGGGACGAGCGCGACCGAGCGGATCGTGCGTGACGTGATCCAGGAAGGCGTGCAGGTCGCGGCTCGATACGGCGTCGACTTGATCGCAGACACCGTCTTCGAGCGCGTCGCTTCGGTCGTCCAAGCGACGGCGGAGAACCGGTCGAGCATGCTCCAGGATCTGGAACGGGGGAAGCGGACGGAAATCGACGCCATCAACGGCGCCATTGCCCGCCTCGGTCGGAGGCGGGGTCAACCCGTACCCACAAACGCCCTGTTGGCCGGACTCATTGCGGCAGCCGAGACCGCGCCTATGACGAAATGACCTGCAGGTCTCTGGGGTATCGGTCGAGGCGTCGGGCCCGCCCGTCCTGCACGAGGACGATGTTCTCGATCCGCACCCCGAAGCGGTCCGGCAGGTAGATCCCGGGCTCGACGCTGAAGGCCATGCCCTCCTCGAGCGGCCGTTTGCTGCCCTCGACGATGTACGGCTCCTCGTGCACCTCCAGGCCGATTCCGTGGCCTGTCCGATGGATGAAGTGATCGCCGTAGCCGCCGTCGGTGATGACCTTTCGGGCTTCCCGATCCACCTCCTCCGCGGGGGTGCCCGTCCGCGCGGCGTCCACGGCCCTCTCGTTCGCCTCCTTCACGAGCTCATACACCTTTCGCTGCGTGGTGTCCGCTCGGCCGAGGAAGACGGTGCGGGTGACGTCGGTATAGTATCCGGCGAACATGCCCCCGAAGTCCAAGACGACGGCGTCTCCTCTTCGGAGCACGCGATCCCCGAACCGGTAGTGGGGCTGCGAGCCGTTGGGGCCGGAGGCGGCGATGGGGCGGAAGGAGGCGGCGTCGGCCCCGGCGGCCATGAGGGCGTTGCGAATGGTGT
>JAZGDV010000066.1:0-6735 GCA_036478175.1 Thermoplasmata archaeon | reverse complement strand
TGAGGGCGCGGACCTCCGCCGGCTGGTCCGACTTCACCGTCACTTGGAGGGTCCCTTCGCGCTGACGCAGGATGAGAAATGCGATGCCGCCAAGGTCCCGCACGTCCTCGAGCCAGCCGGCCACCGCCACTTCCTTCCCGTGGTCCGCCTCCCCGATCTCGGACAGGGGTCGGAAAGGAGGCCAGTCCCCCAGCATGGAATCGGGGCTTCCAACCCGGAGGGCTATAAAAGCGATGCGTCACTGCCGCAGGGAGTCTAGGAGGCTGTCCGCTTGCGCGTCGGAATCCACCTCCATCTCGGAGGCCTTGTACGGCACGAACTCCACATGGGGGTAGGCGATGGCGACGCGGGCATCCGAGGCAAAGCTCTCCAGGACCCGTTTCACGATCTCGGTCCGGTAGTAGCGGCGGCGGTACGAGGGGCAGAAGTAAACGATGTGCAGGTTCACGGAGGATTCCCCCAACGTCCAGGTCACGGTGGGCTCTTCCACCATGTACGTCGCGAGGTCGGCAAACTCGTACTTGCTTCGGACCACACCGCGGTTGTTGCGCATCAAGTCGCCGACGACCGCCTCCGCCGCGTCGCGGAGGTACCGCTCGGCGACCTTGTGGTCGCTCTCGTAGGTGACGGCGACGCTGATCTCGTCCCAGATGAACTCCGTGTCCCGGGTGTAGTTGTACACGTTCTCCTCGAGGACATTGCTGTTGGGAAGGGCGACATAGCGGCCCGTGAAGGTGTCGCCGCCCATCCATCCACCAAACTCCCGCACGACGGTCTTCATGAGGGTAATCTGGGTGACGTAGCCCTTGACCTGGTTCAGCTCGATGCGGTCCCCGAGCTTGTAGAGACGCCTCGTCACGAGGACGCCCCACCCCAGAAGGTTCAGGATGGGCTTCTGCAGGACGATAATCACCGCGGCGAACACGACCCCCACTCCTAGGGCGTCGATCGCGCCGACCCCGACGAAGACGAACAGGATGCCCAGGAGCACCCCGGCCCAGATGAGGTAGCTGACCAACTGAAAGAGGGAGTAGATGTCCGCCTCGTGCGCCACGCGGTCGTGCAACGCCATCCGGAAGAGGGGCTTCAGGAGATCCATCGCGAGCTTTGTCGCCAGGATGATGAGGCCCACGACAATGAACTGCTGGTAGGGGCCGAGAGGCAGGACGGGAAGGGGGATGGGGAAGGCGAACAGGCCCATGGTCACGATGACGGCCAGGACGGCGGCGAAGGCCGCGATGATGAGAACGGAACGAAGTTTGGACTGGGCCGCCATCGGCCAAAAGAGGGCGGCGGCGTTCTCTTATACGTTCCCTCGAAGTTATCAGAGGGGAGAAAGGGGGTGGGATAGGCGGGGCTAGATGAACGCCTCCAAGTCCTTCACGAGCTCGGGGTGTTTGGCCTTGACGGCCTCGAGGATCGCCAGGACGGAGAGCCGTTCGACGCCCGCGCCCGCGAGGCTGTCCACGAGCTTGTCCAGGGCCTCATCCTTCAGCCGCGCCAGTTTCTCCTTGGCCAGGTAATTCCGGTACAGGCCGTTCTCCATCTTCGCCCTCCAGCCGACCTCGTACTTCATCAGCTGGTCCAAGGAGAAGTCTCCCTTCTGGGCAGCCTCCCCCAGCACCTCGCCTGCGATTCTCCCGGCCCAGCAGGCGTTGGTCACCCCACCTCCTGTGATCGGGTCGATTTGCCGCGCCGCGTCCCCCACGAGCATGATACCAGGGGCCACGGTCTTCTCCAACGGCGGGGAGGACGACACGCCGCCCGCCACCCAGTCCAGGGGTTTTCCCTTGCGCAACCGGGGGTCCTTCTCGACGTACTTGTCCAGGTACGTCTTGGCGTCCGCCTTCTCCTTGACCCTCTTCGCCATGACGCCGATTCCCACGTTCGCCGTGTCCGCGCTCTTGGGGAAGACCCACACGTATCCGCCCGGGGCCACCTGACTCCCGAGGTAGAACTCACAGTAGAGGGGGTCCACTTCCACTCCCGTCAGTCGATACTGCAGGCAGCTTATGATATCCCCGCCCTTGAGCATCGTATTGAGACCCGCCCAGCGGCCCACCTGGGACTCGAATCCGTCGGCGGCCACGACGCACTCCGCCTTCAAGTTGAACTTGTCGGCGAAGTGCTCCACCCGGACTCCGGTGACCGTCCCGTTCTCCCGGGTGACATCCATCACCGTCGCCTTGACCATGATCTCCGAGCCCGCCTTGGCGGCTTCCAGGGCCAGGGTCTTGTCGAAGATGTCCCGCTCGATCACCATGCCGACCTCGCTGCCGGCGTACTTCCGCCCGATGGTCAGCCGGTATCCCCCGGGGGAAACGATGTGGGCGCCCTCAACCTCGTTGGTCAGCCAGCGCGGATCGATGGTGATGCCCGCCTCCTCGAGGTGGACCTTGGAGAGGCCCTCGCCGCATCGGACGGGCGAGCCGATGTCCTGGCGCTTCTCCAGAAGAAGGGTGCGGGCCCCATTCAGCGCCGCGAAGCGGGCTGTATTGCTGCCGCCCGGCCCCGCCCCGACCACGATGACGTCGTACTCGTCCCGGAACTGCGGCACCAGATCACCGAAGCCCGGAGCGCTTGTGACCCCGGGGAAAGTCGATGGAACCCACCGGGCAGGTCTTCACGCAGAGCCCGCACTGGGTGCAGCTGTCGTCGAAGGTGATGAGGACCTCGGTGAGGAAGATGGAGTTGGGAGGACACGCGCCGACACAGGCCCCACAGTGGAGGCAGGTGGCCGTGTCAATGGCCATTATGCCGTTATCGATGATGGCTTCCGGGCTAACTGTTCCCTGCATGGCGCTCTCTCCACTCCTGCAGGGGCACCGCGAACTTCTTCTCGATCTCGTTGCGGAAGGTTGGCCCGGTGTTGTAGGCGCAGAACGGGATGATCCGGCCGTCGGGGCTCGCGTAGTGGATGACGCACCGCTTCACCCGCTCGATGTCGTAGTTGTAATTGTCCTGGAAGTGCATGCCGCCGACGTACATCACGCGCCACGAGAACTCCGACACGCCCTTCTTGTCCCCCGACTTGAACAAGGCGCCAAGGGTTTTCAAGAAGGTGCGCAGCCCCATGCCCGAGGGAGCTTGGTCCTCGTCGAAGTGCCTTCGAAGGAGGTTGAGGGCCTTGATTTTGGAGACGAACTTGATCTTGGAGTCCTTGGCCCGCTGGGCCAGTTCCCACATGTCCTCCACCAACCCCTCGACGTCCACGAAGCGGGTCAGCGGGATGGGGTCCTTGTCCTTCTCCAGGAAGAAATAAGACGCCAGGCCGCAGCCCGGGTGAGAGGTGAAGGAGGTCTTCGGGCTGTCCGTGATGATGCTGACGAGCTCGGAGATGGGGGCGACGAAGGGAACGGGATACCAGTCATCCGGCTCCGCGTACCCGGTCTGGTCCGCGAAGTCGTGGGCGAGGTCGCTCAACGTGTACCGGAGCTTCTCTCGCTCCTCGTCGGGAATCCGCCCCGTGAGGCTCACGGGCTGGTAGTTGACCCCCTTGACCACGTCGCTGTTCTCGATGGCGAACTCCATGATGGGGCCGACCTGATCCTCGTTGAAGGAGCCCACCATGGTGGGCACGAGGCAAATGGTCGGGCGCGGCTCGCTCATCTCCCGCACGCGCTGGATGGCGTTCTTCTTGATCTGCAGGAGCGGCTTGCCTCGGGCCATGATGTAGTTCTCTTCCTTCAGCCCGTCAAACTGGAGGTAGACGGTGTTGAGGCCCGCCCGGGTGGCGTCTTCGATGAACCCAGGCTCCGTGGCGATCCGAATGCCGTTGGTGGCCACCTGAATCTGGGCAAAGCCCATGTCGTGGGCCGCCTGGACGTACCGCACGAAGTCGTCTGAGATCGTGGGCTCCCCGCCGGCGAACTGGATCGCGTTGACCGGAATGGGGCGCTGGGCCCGAAGGACGGCGAATTCATAGATGATCTGCTCGAAGCTGGGCTCGTAGACGTACCCGGCCGCGTTGGCGTTGGCGAAGCAGACGGGACACTTCAGGTTGCACCGGTTCGTCAGGTCGATGTTGCAGAGGGCCGTGTTGCTGTAATGGAGGTTGCACAGCCCACACTCGTACGGACAGACGGTGGCATCGGTGATGGCGGGGTTCTGGATGCCCACCCCATCGAAGGCCCAGGATTCGGCCTTCAGGTACATGTCGACGTCGGACCAGCACACTTCCTTGAACTCCCCGTGATCCTGGCACTCCTTCTTCATGACCAGGGCGCCGGCTTCCTCGTACAGGACGGCTGGGATGATCTTCACGCACTCCGGACAGAGAGAACCCGTGCGACGGGGGAGGCCCTTCCGAAGCTTGGAGGGCATCGTGACCGTCGCGTTGACCTCACGAGACTCCTGGTACCGCTGGACCACGGTCTTCCCCGTACCCCGCGGATCGGAGTCGTACATCCAGTTCTCTTTCTTCCTGGCCTTGCGGTCTTTTCGGTCGAGACTAATTTCACGAATGTCGTAGGACATAGCACCGCCTCCTACTTTCGGACCCTTGAGCCCCCGTAGATAGGGGGGTTATATGAATATTATGTAGCAAATGAGACTACATTAGAATCTCACGCCTTCTGCTTCTGCGTCAGCAGGACGGTGAACGCACGGCAGGCGGCCCCCCAGGGCTTGAATCGGAATTCATAGCGGTCGCCCTTCGATTGCACGACCATGCGCAGGTGTTTCCGATTCCGATTGTTCACCTTCCCGATGTCCCGGAGGGGGAACTCGAAGTACTCGAAGATGTGGTCCTTGACCCGAGGGCCCAGGTATCGCGTTCGGTCGATGGCCCGGAGGGTTCCTGCATAGGTTTCCTCTTCTGGAACGCTCCTCTCCGGATCGCGCAGCCCCACGACCCGATGGTTCGTGTAGTAGATCAGCCACAGCCCCGAAGGGAGGAAGGGTTTTCGGCCGAAGCCGGTCCGCTTGAAGGCCTCGACGGTGAGACCGCGGCGGGCATACACGCGTTCCCGCTCCGCGAGGATGAGCGCCGCCTCCTGGTCGTACAGGACGTCCAAGCCCTCCTCGGAGCCGATTTTCATGGCTCCCTCTCCGAGACTTGGAGGGAATAAAGACTTTCGCTCGGAGGCCGGAAGGAGCGGCCGCCGGCTCTAGCTCAGCTTTCGTTGCCCCGGTCCTCGCGCGGACCGACGGGCCTTCTTTACCAGCTGACTCAGGAATCGCCCCGCGTCGGAGTACATGCGCACGCCGTGGAACGTGAAGAGGGCCCGGCGATAGGCCCCCTCCTGGGCCTTGTCGTAGATTTGCTGCAGCTCCTCGTCGGAGAACTGGTAGACCGTGTGATATCCCTTGCCGAAGAGCCGGGTGTACAGGGTGGACGAGGCGATCTGCGGATCTCCCTTGGAGACGTCCACCGAATGCACGATTCTACGATCCTCCATCAGTCCGCGCAGATCCGCCGGCAACGGTTCCTCCCCGTAGGCGCGAGCCTCGAGGGCCAGCGGCACGGAGTTCTCGGGAATCGCGTCGAGGAGCAGCCCCAGGTTTTCCACGTCCGTCGACCCAAACCGGAACGTGGGCGGCGTGAGGAGGTGCAGGGCCTGCGCCCGCAAGACCTGCGCAATCCGCACCATCGCCTCCATCTGGTCAATGACGCGGTCGGTCGGATCGAAGGCGTGGGCGTGGGTGATGCCGCGGTGGCACCGGACCGTGAAGGCAAAGCGGTCGGGCACGTGGCGTCGCCACGACCGTGCCTGGTCTAGGGGGGGGATCTGGTAGAAGGTGCTGTTGACTTCGACGTAATCGAAGGCGCGAGCGTAGGCCTCAAGCGAGTCCATACCAGGAATCTGGAAGTACGCCCAGCCCCCCGTCCCCACCCGCATTTCCTCCACCACGGCTCGGCCCTAGTGGGCCATCCCTCCGGGGGAACTTAAAGAGAGGGGAGGGGGGCGGGTGAATCGTCAAGTAGCGCATGACCATGGTCTCGCCGATGGGCGACATCCGCCTCGGAACCTCCGGGTGGGATTACGACGAGTGGATTGGTCCGTTCTATCAGCGACGAAATGCGAGCAAGCTCCAGGCCTATGCCGCGGTGTTTGACACGGCCGAGATCAACTCGACGTTCTACCGGGTACCCAGTCCCGGGATGGTGATGGGATGGACGACGCGGAGTCCCGAGGGGATGTCCTTCGCGGCGAAGGTGCCGCAGACGGTCACCCACGACCGCCTCCTGAAGGTCGAGGAAGGGGCTGGCCGAGAGCTGGGGGCCTACTGCGATCTCATGACACCCCTCTTGGACGCCGGCAAGCTGGGTGCCCTCCTTCTCCAGCTCCCGCCCCGGCTCCGTTTCTTCGAGGACCGTACCCGCGCCTTCTTCGAGACCCTTCCCTCAGATTTCCCGTTCGCCATCGAGTTCCGGAATGAGAGCTGGTTGGTCCCGGAGGCCTTCGACTTGCTGCGGGAGTTCGATGTGGCGTACACGGTCGTGGACGAACCGTTGCTCCCTCCTGAGATTCACGTCACCTCTTCCATCGCCTACTTTCGGTGGCACGGCCACGGGAGGGACCCTTGGTACGACTACCGGTACGGGCCGCAGGAACTGGAACCCTGGGTACCCCGGCTGAAGGAGACGTCGCAGACCGTGGACGTCGTCTACGGCTACTTCAACAACCACTTCCACGGCTACGCCCCGGAGAACGCTTTGGAGGTGTTGGAGATGCTCGGCGTTCTCACGCCCGATCAGCGCCGGACCCTACGGCGGATGCGGGACTACCGCAA
>JAZGDV010000065.1:0-2896 GCA_036478175.1 Thermoplasmata archaeon | reverse complement strand
CGTCCACAAGGCTGCTGCTGTCGCTGTCCATCCGTTCCCAGAATTGCTGGTGACCGTAACCCGGCCACACGTCCTCAGCAAGGCGAGCCGAGTTGAGGTCGCCGCCCACGACCGCAGTTCGGTCCGCAAACGTCTCCACGATCTCTTCCATGATGTTGGCGAGACGTGGAAACACGGTCGGTTTCGTCTTGGCGTGGATGCTTGCCAGATGCAAGCGATCTCCATTCGGCAGAGAGACTGATGCACCTATTACACGTCCAGGGTCTTCCCAGAGGGGAACGTTATCGAGAGGCAGCTCGCGAGAGTATATCGCGGTTCCCCAGCCACGATGGGCCTCCTGGAAAACCAACGCCTCGCCCGTCATCAACTCCGGAGGTCGAGTCTCCTGCAGAAGAGCAAGATCCGGCCTGATTGTCTTTCGAAGGTAGCTCCAGGCTTCATCTTGCGTGTGCCTGTGGTCCCAGTAGCCGAGGTTCCACGTGATTACCTTCATCACATCACCGGCTCCTGGGGCATGACTTCATTCCTCATCAGGTCTCGCACCCAAAGCCATCCCCATCGCCATCAGAATGATGCGGGTCGGGAGGGAGAACCCGGAAGTTCCGGTAAGGAAGGTCATCACAACTCAAGTCCCGTGGCGTAGGGGGGATGTATAGATCGGGATGGCGGGGTCGCAGTCCTCATAGGAGGAGGGGGAGATGAGCAGCCTGTCCATGCCTCGCTTCCGAGCTCACTCGCGAACACCTGAATGACCTCTCCAAAGGGAATTGGCAAGACTGGAACTTACGATTGCGGGGGGGTGATAGCCAACGGATCCGGACCATCTCACATCCCGTGGCCTGCCGGACCGAGCGGCCCCGATGCCGATTACGATGAAGTTCCGGGGACGCCTACCTTTTCCCTCCTCTTCCTCTCCCATGGAAGGAGGACTTGGCTACAGCATGATAAGACTTCTCACAGCGTAAACATACGCACACCGCAAACACCAAGATATGCCATCGATTCGCAGAAGAGAAGGAAGAGTCATGACTTCATACAAGAGCCTATACGAGAAGGCACTCAAGGAGAACAGGATGCTAGTGGGACAGCTTGCGAATGCTGTCGTTCCCCCGGGGCCCTTCTTCTTCCAGGCTCAAGATGGATGGAAATGGGATGAGCAAGCTGGCGGTATTGTTGTATGGCAGGAGCCAGGGGAGAAAGCCCCTGGCGTTGGCGATTGAAGTTAAGTTCGTACGCGGCGCCGGCGCCTAGTGCTTCCTCGAGGGCCAGGGTCTCCAGGTCCTCCATGCGACTCCCCCAACGGGGTACTGCCTCGGTTCGTAACCTCTACGCTAGAGGGGCACGTCCGTTCCCAGACCTGCCTCGACCGCGCGTGCGTACGCCACGGCGGCGGTGGCGGCGTCCTCGAGGGCCATGCCCACCGAACGAAAGAGGGTGATCTCCTCCTTCGTGGTTCGGCCCTGTCTCATCCCGGCGAGGAGCTGGCCCAACTCAGCATCGATGTCGTCCGGGTGGAACGTCCCCTCCGCGATCGCGGCTTTCAAGTCTCGCGCCTCTTCCAGCGCCCCTTCGCGCCAGTCGACGACGACGCGGGCACGCCGATAGACCTCCGCATCGAGTTCCTGGACCAACCCCGCGCCGATCGAGGTTGCGTGCATCCCCTCCTCCAGCCAGGACCCCGGCAGGACGGGCTCTGTCGCGTTGGTGGCGGTGATGACGATGTCGCTCCCGGCCACGACCTCCCGGGGAGTGTCGGCCACCAGGGCATCGATCTTCAGCTGGTCCGCCATTTCCTCACAGAAGGCCCGGACGTGGGCTTTCGTGGGGCTGTACGCCTTGACCAGCTGCAAGTCCCGGACGACCCAGAGGCCCTGGATCTGGGTGCGGGCCTGCACCCCCGTACCCAGGATGCCGACCACTTGGGCGTCCACCACGGAGAGCGCGCGGGCCGCCAAGGCGCTGGCCGCGCCGGTCCGGAGCGCGGTAATCGTTGCTCCGTCCATCAACGAAATCACCTCGCCTGTTTCGGCATCCAGGAGAAGGACGCCTCCCTGGAGAGAAGGGATGCCCCGGGCTCGATTCCCACGGAACTCGGAGACGACCTTCAAGGCGAGGGCTCCCATCCCCCCCAGGTAGGCAGACATGACAAGGGCGGTACCGACCCCATCGATGGAGTGGATCTGGCGGGGAGGCATCGAGACGGTCCCACGCGCGTGTTCCACGAGGCCCCGCTCCACGGCATCGATGACCGTTCGGATGTCCAGGACCTCTTCCAGGTCCCCGCGAGTCAGGACCCGCACGTGGCCGCCTAAGGGGCCCGCAGCAAAAAGGCTTCTCGGCTGTCTGGCCCGGTGCCGCTCATCTATTTATACGCTTCGCGTTTGCTCCCGAGAGCCCCAAACAGTCTGGTGGATGGGATGGCAGTGGACGCGGGCCTATGGCTTCTAGTCGCTCTTAGCCTGCCCTTCCTCTTCGCGGTATTGGCCCCTCTCCTCGGTCGCCTCGGTCCGCGGGTGTCCGGGTGGGTTGGCCTGGGGGCGGGGGCCGCCTCCTTCGTGATCCTCCTCGTTCTCTGGAGCGCGGAGGGGGAGGTTCGTGTCGATCTTCCTTGGATCCCCTCCGCGGGAATCGCCCTCGCGCTCCGACTCGACCCGCTTTCCCTCCTTTTCGGCCTCATCGCGACGGGGATGGGAGCCCTGATCTTCGGCTACTCCGCGACCTACATGGCCCGGGAGCGCGTGGCGGGCCCCTTCTACCTCTACATGGGCGTCTTCATGGGCGCCATGCTGGGTCTGGTCCTGGCGGGGGACCTCATCCTCCTGTTCCTCTTCTGGGAGCTGACCACCATCACCTCCTTCTTCCTCATTGGCCTGGAGAAGGGGGAGGAGCGCTCCAC
>JAZGDV010000064.1:0-5791 GCA_036478175.1 Thermoplasmata archaeon | reverse complement strand
CGCCTGACGGCTGATCCCGAACGTCTCGTCGTGGCCACATGGCGGCTCCCCGGCCATACCGCGGCGGAGGTGGAGCGGATGATGCTGCCCGTCGAGCGGCGACCCCAGGGCTTAAGGGATCTCCTCGAAGCCTTGGACCTGGAGGGCGTATATTACCTGGCGACCTGCCAGCGGGTCCTCACGGCCTTCTTCCCGAAGCCGGGGGCCATCCCAGACGGCGGCGCGCTCCGGACGGCCATGGCGCGGGTGTGTCAAGAGAACCCATCGGAGGCGGTGGCCGACCCCGAGACGCACCGGGGCAGAGCCGCGCTCCACCACCTCGCCCGAGTCGCCGCCGCCTTCGAGTCCTTCGTCCCGGGGGAGCCCCAGGTCCTCGGCCAATTCAAGGAGGCCTACAATCTCTGCGCGGAGTCCGGTCTCCTGACGACGCAGCTGGCGTGGATCCTCCAGCGTGTCATCCACGCCGCGAAGCGGGTCCGGACCGAGACGGACTTCTTCGCGGGGAAGGTATCCACCCTCCCCCTGGCGCTGGACATCCTCCGGCCCGGCTTCGATGGGACCGGCCGCGCTGCGGTGGTCGGCAGCGGAAAAATGGGGACGCGCATGGCGGCCCTCCTCTCCCGCAGGTTCCAGGCCTTCGAACTCCACGTCGTCTCCCGGTCCCTCGAGCGAGGTGCGGAGTGGGCACGAGAATGCGACGCGACCGGCTGGCAGCTGGACGCGTTCCTCCGTGACCCCCCTGCCTTGGACGCCCTCATCCTCGCGGGGGATGTCCGTAGGCCCTTCCTCACCGTGGACGTGGCCTCGCGCTTCCTGGAGGCGTCGCGAAACGGCGGGCTGACCGTTCTCGATCTGGCCCTGCCCCGGAACTGCGAAGCCGAGGTGGGAAACCTGCCGGGCGTCCGCCTCGTGCAGATGGACGACCTGGCCCGGGAGGCAGAGAGAGGGAGGGCGGTCCGGTCCCGGGCGAGGGTGGAGGCGGGGGCCGTCCTGAAGGAGGAGGTGGATCAGATCTTCATTCGGGCCCGTCGCCGGGAAAGGGATTACCGCATCGGTCGGCTCCAGGCAGAGATCGTGGACACGGGGAAGCGGAGACTGGACGCTCTCCCCCCCGCCCTGCAGTCTCTCGGGTCGGATCCCGTCTTTCTGAAGTGGTATGAGCAGTCCCTGAAGGCCGTCGCCCATGTGTCCTTGACACGGACCCGCGAGGTCGTGGAGGAGGTGCAGAGGCATGGGGACGACTAGAGTCGGTACCCGGGGCAGCCGCCTGGCGATCGCACAGGCGGAGGCGGCGGTGGCCATGATGGAGGCGGCCTCGGGGAGGCGGTTTGAACTGGTCACGATTCGAAGCGGGGGGGACCTGGACCGCGTCACGCCCCTCCACAGAATGGCCGGACAAGGGGTGTTTGCGAGCGAGCTGCAGGCGGCCTTGCTGGCGGGCGAGGTGGACGTGGCGGTCCACAGCCTCAAGGACATGCCCCTGCAGATTCCGGAATCGGCCCCGTTGGCCGCCGTCCCGCCCCGCGGAAGCCCGGCGGACCTCCTCCTCCTGGGGGAGGAGGGCGACGTCGGCGAAGACCTCCCGCCTCCCGGGACGCGGATCGGCACTTCCTCGCCGCGGCGGCAGAGCCAGCTCCTCGCGCTGGACCGCGACCTCGTGCCTGTGGATATCCGGGGTAACGTGGACACGCGCCTGCGCAAGCTACGAGAGGGTTGGGTGGACGCCCTCCTCCTGGCAGAGGCGGCCTACGCGCGTCTGCCCGCCTCCCATTTCCAGGGTCTCGCGATGCATCGCCTGCCGCTGGAGGAGTTCCCCACGGCGCCGGGCCAGGGGGCCATCGCGATCCAGACGCGGGCCGACGGGGAGGCGGCGGCGCTTGCGGCCCGGATTGACGACCTTGCCACGCGGAAGGCGGTGGAGATCGAAAGGAAGCTCTTGGCCGCGCTGGGCGGCGGTTGTGGGATGCCCCTGGGGATGACGGTGCGCGGCAACGGGGCCGGCTGGATCATGGACGCGTCCTTGGCCGGTACGGATTGGCGGGAGGAGGACCCCCCGCGTCTTGCTCGGTGCCATCTGGTCGAGGAGGACCCGGAGGCAGCCCTGCAGACCGTTCTGCGCGCGCTCGGGGCGCGACGCGAGCCCGTGAGGGATGAGCGACCGGTCGCGGGGCGGGGCCGTGTCCTCCTCGTCGCCGATGGGGAGACGGCGGCGGCCTATGGGCCTCCCCTGCGGGCGGCCGGGTTTCGGGTCGAGTCCTGGTACCCCTTCGCGTACGAACCCACCTTCGGGGGACCGATTCCGCAGAGTTTACTGGATGCGTGGGAGGACTCCAGCTGGGTCCTGCTCACGAGCCACCGAGCCTCGGGTGTCTTGGACCGGCTGATCCGGGAGGCGCCTAGGAAGGGGCCCCAGGTGGGGGTCGTGGGCCCACGCACCGCGCGGGCGGTCCGGCGTCGCGGGCTTCCCGTGCACTACGTCTCGAAGAGCGGGACCGCCGCGTCCCTGGCCCGGGAGCTCGCGTCCCTCGCCGAAGGAGGGGACCGGTTCCTCCACTTGGCCGCGGAAGACGCGCGTGAGGACCTCGCAAGGGACCTGAGGGAGGCGGGGCTGGAGGTGACCCAACACTCGGTATACCGGTCTCGCCCCAAGCCGGGCCGGGGGCGGCCGGGACCTGGCCCCTTCGACGCCGTGGTCGTCTTCAGCCCGAAGGGGGCCGCGACCTTGGTGGAGAACCTGAGGGGGACCGTCGTCAAGGACTGGGTGGCCATCGGCCCCACCACGGCGACCGCCCTTGAGGAACGGGGGGGCGGACGGGTGCGTGTCGCCGAACGAAGGACCCCGGCGGGGGTTCTCGCAACGCTGGGGGGACCGCCCTGACCCGACCCCGGCGGCTCCGTCGCTCCGTCGCCATCCGAGACCTGTTCTCGGAGACCGCGCTTAGCCCGCAGCGGCTCATCGTCCCCTTCTTCCTGGCGCCCGGACGGGGCCTCTCCGAGGAGGTGGCCTCCATGCCGGGCATCTACCGCTACAGCCCGGATACGGCCGTCGGCGCAGTGCAGGACCACGTGGACCTGGGCCTGAGGGCCTTCTTGCTGTTCGGCACCCCGCGGGAGAAAGACCCGGAAGGACGCGCCGCCGCCGATCCGGAGGGTGTCGTCCCCGCGGCCCTTCGTCTGTTGAGGGAGACATTCGACGACGACGTCGTGCTCCTGGCGGATGTGTGTCTCTGCGCCTACGCCGACCACGGCCACTGCGGTCTGCCTGACGGGGCGGGACACGTCCGCAACGACGCCTCCCTGCCCCTGCTGGCGGACACCGCCGTGACCTACGCGGAGGCGGGGGCGGACTTCGTGGCCCCCAGCGACATGATGGATCGGCGGGTGGCGGCCCTTCGCGAGGCCTTGGACGCGAAGGACCTGGGGGATGTGGGCATCCTCAGCCATGCGGCGAAGTACGCGAGTGCGTACTACGGCCCCTTCCGGGAGGTGACGGGGAGCGCCCCTGCTTTCGGGGACCGATCCACCTACCAGATGGACCCGCGGAACGTCCGGGAGGCCGTGAAGGAAATCCTCCTGGACGAGGAGGAAGGGGCGGACGCGGTGCTGGTGAAACCCGCCCTGGCCTACCTGGATGTCATCGGGGCCGCGCGGGAGGCCACCACCCTCCCCCTGGCCGCCTACAGCGTGAGCGGGGAGTACTCCATGGTCAAGGCCGCCGCGGCGGCGGGATACCTCGACGAGGCCCGCGTCGTCGTGGAGAACCTCACCGCCATGTTCCGCGCGGGGGCGGACATCGTAATCACGTACCACGCCAGGGAGGCCGTGGAGCGGGGGTGGATCCCCTGAGAAGCGCCGAGCTTCACGCGAAGGCGGTCCGCCTCATGCCCGGGGGCGTGAGCTCTCCGGTGCGGGCGTTCCTGGCGGTGGGCGGGACCCCACGCTACATCGCCGAGGGGAAGGGCCCCTACCTCCGGGACGTGGAGGGACGGGAATACGTGGACCTGTGCGGTTCCTTCGGCCCCCTCATCGTGGGCCACGCCCACCCGGCGGTCGTGGAGGCGGTGCAGAAGGGAGTCGCCCGCGGGACTTCCTACGGCGCCCCGAACCAAGACGAGCTCGCCCTGGCGGAGCACATCGTGACGGCCCACCCCGCGGTGGACCGCCTACGCTTCGTGAACAGCGGCACGGAAGCGGTGATGTCTGCCCTTCGGGTGGCCCGGGCGTGGACAGGCCGGGACCTGATCCTGAAGTTCGACGGGTGCTACCACGGCCACGCGGACGCCCTCCTCGTGAAGGCGGGGAGCGGCTTGGCGACCTTCGGCACCTCGAGCAGCGCGGGCGTGCCGGCGGGGACGGTCCAGGACACGGCAGTCCTCCCCCTCGACGACGAGGCGCGGTTGAAGGGGTTCTTCGAGGACCGGGGCGAGGTCTTGGCGGCGGCGGTCATCGAGGCCGTCCCGGCGAACCACGGCCTCCTCCTCCCGCGGGAGGCCTTTCTCAAGACTCTGGAGCGCCTCTGCCGCCGATACGGGGCCGCCTTCGTCGTGGACGAGGTGATCACGGGCTTCCGTCTGGGTCCCGGCGGGGCCACGGCGCACTACGGCCTACGTCCGGACCTGGTCGCCCTGGGGAAAATCATCGGGGGCGGCCTGCCCGTGGGCGCCTTCGGCGGCCGGGAGGAATGCATGGCCCTCGTGAGCCCCGAGGGGCCCGTGTACCAGGCAGGCACGCTCAGCGGGAACCCCCTCGCCATGGCGGCGGGGAGGGCCACACTGGAGGTCCTGCGGGAGACGAACCCGTATGCCGAGTTGGCGAAGGCCGCGGCGAGCCTCGCGATGCGCCTGACGGAAGGCGCGGTGGAGGCGGGGCTCCCCGCGCGGGTACCCCACCTCGCCTCGATACTCTGGATGCTCTTCCAGGACGGTGGGCCTCCGCGGGCGGCCGGCCAGATCAGCAAGCAGGCAGAGACCCGATTCGCGACCCTCCACCGGGCGGCCCTGAAGCGGAAGGTGTACCTCCCACCGAGCGCCTACGAGGTCGAATTCCTGTCGACGGCCCATGATGAGGAGGCCATCGATTCGGCCGTTGCGGGCCTGACGGGGGCCTTCCGGGAGGTGGCCCCTGATGGGTGACCCACGGGACAGCCGGGAGCTCTTCGTCGCGGCCGCCACGGGGGAACGGACGGAGAGGGTGCCGGTGTGGTTCATGCGCCAGGCGGGCCGGATCCTCCCGGAATTCCGAGCCCTGCGGGCGCGCCACTCCTTCGAGGCCCTCTGCACGGACGCGGCGCGGGCGGCGGAGGTGACCCTCCAACCCCTGAGGCGGTTCGACGTGGACGCCGCCATCCTGTTCTCCGACATCCTGGTGCCCCTCTTCTACATGGACGTGGGCCTGCGCTTCGTGGAGGGGAAAGGCCCCCTCCTGACGAAGCGGGTGGACACACCGGAGGCGGTGGACCGAATCGAGTCGGTGGTGGACTGGGAGGCGTACCCCTATCAGGCGGAGGCGCTGAGACGGGTGCGGGCGTCGCTCCCGGACAAGGCCGTCATCGGATTTGCCGGTGCCCCCTTCACCCTGGCGTCCTACCTCATCGAGGGAGGCTCCACGGAGCGGGCCGAGGGCGTCCTGGCCTTTCAGGAGAACCACCCTAAAGCCTACCGCCGCCTGATGAGGGTCGTCGTGGAGACCGTCGTCTCCTGCCTGCAGTACCAGGCAGAGGCGGCGCCCGACGCCCTCCAGATCTTCGACACGTGGGCGGGCCTCCTCCCGCGAGAGGACTATACCCGGCTGG
>JAZGDV010000063.1:0-5165 GCA_036478175.1 Thermoplasmata archaeon | reverse complement strand
CAGAGCAGGTGGGGGACCGCTGGGAAGTAGACGACGACAACATTCAGGTTACCAAGAAGCAGGGCGGCTCCATCGCCGACACCGAGGTGGTGGAGGGGATCATTATCGACAAGGAGCGAGTCCACCCTGGCATGCCTCGGCGCGTCGACAACGCGAAGATCGCTCTCGTGGACACGGCGCTCGAAGTGAAGAAGACGGAGTTCGACGCGCGGATTGAGATCTCGGACCCCGCCCAGCTTCAGGCCTTCCTTCAGGAGGAGGAGAACATGCTCCGGACGATGGTGGACCAGATCAAGGCCAGCGGGGCCAACGTCCTCTTCGCCCAGAAGGGCATCGACGACCTGGCGCAACACTTCCTTGCCAAGGAGGGCATCTTCGCCGTTCGCCGCGTGAAGAAGTCGGACATGGAGAAGCTTGCCAAGGCCACGGGAGGCCGTGTGATCACGAAGCTGGATGAGCTGGCCAAGGACGACCTTGGCAAGGCGAAGCAGGTCTACGAGAAGAAGATCGGTGACGACACGATGTCCTTCGTCACGGGGGCCGAGAACCCCAAGGCGGTTTCCATCCTGGTCCGCGGGGGGACAGAGCACGTCGTCGATGAGGTGGAGCGATCCATCGAGGACGCCACGTCCGTCGTTGCCGGGGCCATCGAGGATGGGAAGTTCGTTACGGGCGGCGGTTCCTCCGCCATGGAGGTCTCTATCGCCCTCCGCGAGTACGCTCCGGGCGTCGGAGGCCGGGAGCAGATGGCCATCGAAGCCTTCGCCGACGCCATGGAGGTACTGCCTCGGACCCTCGCGGAGAACGCAGGTCTCGACCCCATCGACACTCTCATTGACCTCCGGAAGGAGCACAAGAAAGGGAAGGTCCACGCGGGTGTGAACGTCTTCACCGGGAAGATCACCGACATGCTCGCCCAGAAGGTCTTGGAACCCATCGGGGTCGGCACCCAGGCCATCATCTCCGCGACGGATGCCTCTGTGATGATCCTCCGGATTGATGATGTCATCGCCGCCAAGACGAGCGCCCCGATGCCCTCGGGAGGCGAGGGCATGGGTGGCCCCGGCGGCATGGGTGGCATGGGTGGCATGGGAGACGGGGAGTTCTAGGTTCCCCTTACCCTCCCGGAACTCCCGGGGGGCCGTTGCCTTGAGCAAGGACGCCCCGCACGCGCAGGAGGAGCAGGACCCCGAAACGACCGAGGTCGAAGCGGAGCACGAAGGCGGCCCAGAGCCGTCTGAGGATCCCGTGAAGCGCCTCGCGGACCTCCAGAACCAGATGGCCTACCTGCAGGCGGAGCTGGAAAACCAGCAGAAGCGGACGGCCAAGGAGCGCGTCGACCTCCTCCGGTTCGCTTCCGAGCGTGTCTTGCGCCAGATCTTGCCGGTCTTGGATGAGTTTGAGCTGGCCGTGGAGGCTCTGGCAGAGCGTGGAGACGACCTCGCCGACGGCTTGCGGATGGTGTACGAGAACTTGGTGAAGGTCCTACGATTCGAGGGCCTACAGGAGATTGAGGCGGACGGCCAGCCCTTCGATCCCTACCTGCACGAGGCCGTCGACTTCGTCGAAGCGGAGGACGAGGGCCGGGTCGTGGAGGTAATCACCCGGGGGTATCGCCTGGACACGAAGATTCTCCGCCCCGCCCGCGTGATCGTGGGCAAGAAGGAAGGTGAGTCCGATGGCTAAAATGATTGGGATTGACTTGGGAACGACGAACTCCGAGGCGGCCGTCCTGCAGGGCGGTCGACCCGTGATTATCCCCAGCGCCGAGGGGAGCTCCTACGGCGGGAAGAACTTCCCCTCCGTGGTGGCGTTCACGGAGGACGGGGAGGTCCTCGTCGGGGGGCCGGCAAAGCGCCAGGCGGTCCTCAACCCCGAAGGGACGATCATGCAGATCAAGCGAAAGATGGGGACCGACGAGAAGGTCAAGGTTCGTGGAAAATCGTACACCCCCCAAGAGATTTCTGCGCGCATCCTGGGCAAGATTAAGGCGGATGCCGAGGCCTTCCTCGGGGAGGAGATATCCCAGGCCGTCATCACGGTCCCGGCCTACTTCAACGACAATCAGCGGCAGGCCACCCGAGATGCGGGGACCATCGCCGGCCTCCAGGTCGAGCGCCTCATCAACGAGCCCACCGCCGCGGCCTTCGCTTACGGCCTGGAGAGAGAGGAGGAAGAGAAGATTGCCGTTCTGGACCTGGGCGGCGGCACGTTCGACGTCACCCTGATGGAGATGGGTGAGGGGGTCTTCGAAGTCGTCAGCACGAACGGGGACACGCGCCTCGGCGGCCTAGACATGGACAACGCCATCATCGACGCCATCTTGGAAGAGTTCGAGAAGAAGGAGAAGGTGGACCTCCGCGACGACCGGAACGCCATGCAACGCGTCCGGGACGCGGCGGAGAAGGCCAAAATCGAGCTCTCGAGCACCACGACGACCACGCTCAACCTGCCTTTCCTCGCCGAACGGGAGGGCAAGCCGGTCCACTTGGAGACGACCTTGACCCGCGCCAAGCTGGAGCGGCTCGTGGAGCCCGTGTTGGAACGCACGGTGACGCCCATCCAACAGGCCTTCAAGGACGCCAAGTGGGACTTCGGGGACGTGCAGCACGTGATTCTCGTCGGCGGGCCGACCCGGATGCCCGTCGTCCGGAACCACTTCAGCAAAGTCCTCGGACAGAAGGCTGAACAGGGCATCGACCCCATGCAGTCCGTCGCCCTCGGGGCGGCGCTGCAGGCGGGCGTCCTGGCGGGAGAGGTCAAGGACATCCTGCTCTTGGATGTGACCCCTCTCAGCCTCGGCATCGAGACGCTTGGCGGCGTCTCTACGAAGCTCATCGATCGAAACACCACCATCCCGACCAAGAAGGAGCAGATCTTCAGTACGGCGGATGAGAATCAGAACACGGTCGAGATCAACGTCCTCCAGGGAGAGCGAGCCATGGCCTCCGATAACGTCTCTCTGGGGAAGTTCATGCTGACGGGCATCCCTCCGGCTCCTCGGGGCGTCCCCCAGATTGAGGTCACCTTTGACATCGACGCCAGCGGCATCCTTCACGCGGCCGCCAAGGATCTGGGGACCGGGAAGGAGGAGAACCTCACCATCATTGCCCCTCAGCGTCTCTCCGAGGAGGAAATCGACCGGATGGTCACCGACTCGGAGGCCTTCGCGGAGGAAGACCGTCGACGCAAGGAGCTGGCCGACACCTCGAACCAGGCCGACGGCCTCGTGTATGCCACGGAGAAGATGCTCAAGGAGGTGGGAGACAAGGTCGAAGAGTCTACCCGCAAGGCCGTCGAAGAGAAGGTGGAAAATCTCAGGAAGGCCCTGGAGATGGACGACCTGCAAGCGCTCAAGACGGGAATCGAGGAACTCAACGCCGAGGCCCAGAAGATTGGCACCGAGGTCTACCAGAAGGCCCAGGAAGAACGGGCCCGGGAGGAGGCAAAGGAGTCCAAGGATGCCTCCGAACCGGACGTCGTCGACGCCGAGTTTGAGGACGTGGACGAGGATAACGACTGAGGGGTTCTGTTCCTTTCAGGAAGTCGTCCCGACAGGGACCTGGCATGACTGGGCATACCTTTCGGGCTGGAATCCTGGAGCCCCGGCTATGGCCATATAGGCCACGGCCCTCTTTCCTGTATTGACGGCCAAGTCCTCAGAGTCTTGAGCCGTCTCACAAAGTCGGATCCACAACCTGTCTATGGGGTCTCTTGAGGGGGAGGAGTGAAAGGAATCACTCAGTCTCGACTCGAGTTTCCACTGAGCAAGCTTTATTGCCCTCACTCTCGATAAAATACCTCTCCATGGCGAAGCGCGATTACTACGAGGTTCTTGCCGTCCCAAAGGACGCCGCGGAGCCGGCGATCAAGAAGGCGTACCGCCGCCTCGCGAAGAAATACCATCCCGATCTCAACAAGGCCAAGCCTGAGGAGGCAGAGGCCAAGTTCAAGGAGCTCTCCGAGGCCTATGAGATCCTGATGGACCGCGAGAAGCGCTCCCTCTACGACCGATACGGCCACGCAGGGGCGCAGCGGGCGTTCGGGGCCCAGGGCTTCGACTGGTCCGACTTCACCCACTTCGGGGACTTGGACGACATCCTCGGAAGCAGCACCTTTCGTGATTTCTTTGGAGGCGTCGCCACCCCGTTTGGGGGAAGCCTCTTCGAAGCGTTATTCCGCCGGTCCGGACGAGCTCCCTACGGTCCGTCCCGCGGTCGGGACCTCCGAATGGACCTCGAGGTGACCCTGGAGGAGGTGGCCAAGGGGGGCCAGAGGGAGATTCAAGTCCCCCATGGTGTCACCTGCGAGGACTGCCGTGGGACCGGCGCGAAGGACGGCAGCCTGACGGATTGCCCCGCCTGCAACGGGACCGGACAGGTCCGGGACGTGCGACGGAGCGGCTTCAGCCAGATGATTAGCATCACCCCGTGCACCCGCTGTCGCGGCGAAGGCAGGCTTGCCTCGGAGAACTGTCCGGAATGCCGCGGACGCGGAGCGATTCAGAAGACCTCCAAGGTCTCTGTCGCCATTCCCAAGGGGACCCGCGAGGGACTGAGCCTCCGCGTTCTCGGCCAGGGGGAGGCGGGAGGCCGGGGGGGACCTGCGGGAGACCTCTACCTCGTCCTCCACGTCAAGGAACACGACCGATTCCAACGCGACGGGCGGAACGTTATTTTGGAGGCGCCGATCACCATGTCACAGGCCGCCCTAGGGGGTGAGCTCACCGTTCCCACCCTCTTCGGGAGCGCCACCCTAAAGGTGCCTCCCGGAACTCAGACCAATACGCCCTTTCGGCTTCGGGGGAAGGGGCTCCCCGACCTGAATGGGAGTCGTCGTGGCGATCAGCTCGTCCGTGTGGTCGTCAGGACCCCGAAGAATCTATCGGCGGAGGAAAAGAAGATTTTCCGACACCTGGGAGAATCCATGGGGGAATACGCCGACTCCCATGAGGACACCTCATTCCGTGTGCGATAGGTCGGCGCGCACCTCTTTAAACGCCTTCACGGTTGGGTCCATTATGGGAAGGGTTCTGGGGGTGCTGACCCGGGACTTTCGACTGTACCACGACCTCATTTCCTATTTGAAGGAACGGGACGTTCCTTTCCAGAGCCTCTCCTTCGACCCAGAAATTCCCCCCGAGATCGGCGTCGTGTTGACCTCCT
>JAZGDV010000062.1:0-2040 GCA_036478175.1 Thermoplasmata archaeon | reverse complement strand
TGCGTGAAGTGTAGGGCCAAGCGAGAGATTCAAAACCCCCAGCGGATCACCATGAAGAACGGCAAGCCTGCCACCAAGGGAACCTGCCCGGTGTGTGGGACGTCCGTCTTCCGCATTGGGGGCTAAGCCGACCGCTCGCGCCCCGCCCTTTCGCCAACCTGCCGAACACCTGCCCCCGTCGGGAGAACACACGTTCCCAACCGAGGGGCATCCGAGCCCTTTTTAACGAGCGCTTCGGGTAACTTCGCGAGCGAATCGCATGAAGGCGCCCCGAATGCAGGTTCCCCCACCGGGACCGAAGGCCCGCAAGCTCATTGAACAGGACGGCCAGTTTCTGGCCACCACCACGAAGACGTTGCCGCTGGCCGTCAGAAGAGCGAAAGGTTCCGTGGTCGAGGATGTGGACGGGAACCGGTACATCGACTTCACGTGCGGGGTGGCGGTGACGAACCTGGGCCACGTGAACGACGAAATCCGGGAGGCCGTGGAGGCGCAGCTGGCCGACCTGTGGCACATGGCCGGCACGGACTTCTACTACCAGGTGCAAGTAGACCTTGCCGAGACGTTGGCGCGGCTGACTCCAGGCGACTTTCGCAAGAAGGTGTTCTTCACCAACTCCGGGACGGAGTCCATCGAGGCCGGCATCAAACTGGCCCGGTGGAACCGACCAGGGAAGCAGTTCTTGGCCTTCCTCGGCGGCTTCCACGGCCGGACCATGGGATCCCTCGCCCTGACCTCCAGCAAAGGTGTCCAGCGGGAACGGTTCTTCCCCCTCATGCCGGGAGCGACCCTTGTCCCGTACTCCTATTGCTACCGGTGCCCCTACGGGCTCACCTATCCCGAGTGCGACCTCTGGTGTGCCCAGGTCATCGAGGACCAGTACCTCCGCAAGGTGGTCCCTCCCTCCGAGCTCGCCGGGCTCGTCTTCGAGCCCGTGCAGGGGGAAGGGGGGTACGTGGTCCCTCCACCGGGATGGACGGAAGAAATCGCGCGCATCGCGAAGGAACACGACATCCTGCTGATCGCCGACGAGGTCCAGACCGGCCTCGGCCGGACGGGTCGCATGTTCGCGGTAGAACACGCGGGAGTCGCACCCGACGTCGTGGCCATCGCCAAGGGATTGGGCTCGGGTCTTCCCATCGGGGCCATCGTCTTCAACGCCGACCTGGACTTTGGGGTCTCGGGGGCCCATAGCAACACGTTTGGTGGGAACCCTGTGGCATGCGCCTCGGCCCTGGCCACCCTGCGCATCCTCGAAGAACAGAACCTGCCCGAGCGAGCCGCCCGTCTCGGCGAGAGGATGCATGAACGGTTGGAGGAGTTGAAGGAGGATTGGCCGCTCATGGGGGACAATCGAGGACTCGGGCTCATGCGGGCCACTGAGTTCGTGAAGGAGGATGGGGGGAAGGAACCGGCTGTGAAGGAGAGGGACGCCATCCTGAAGGAGGCCCTACGCCGAGGGCTGATTCTCCTCCCCACCGGCACGTCGGTCATCCGCTACCTGCCTGCACTGACAATCGAGGAGGATTTGTTCGAGGCGGGCATGGACATCTTGGCCGATTCCATCCGTGCCGTCTCGAAGGCCTCGTGAGGAGCGGCCATACGCTTCAAGGGTTTGCTGAGGTGTCGGCGCGCGGAGACCGGAGGCTCGTAGACGCCCCGGGCGAGGTCTCGGTGGGCGAGAACGAATCGAGCTTCGGCGGGGGCCGCCCGAGTTCCGCACCGTCGACATCGATACCCCGCCCCCCGCCCCGCTGACTTCATCGACTTCCCGCACACGAGGCAGCGTGGGTTGCCTTGCTTGATGGCGTCCGGCCCTACATCCATCACCTCCAGCTTCTCCAGGTTGATGGCACGGGGGTCTGCGCGCACGGCCCCATACACGCGGACCCGGTCCCCGGGGAGAAGGCGACGGACCACCTGGCGGAAGGACTTGGAGGGCTCATAGGCCACGCAGTCGACGATCGCCCCGTCGCTCAGGGAGAAAACCACATGTCCGCCCGGTAGCGTCCTCGCCGGGTCGCGGACCCGTCCCTCCAG
>JAZGDV010000061.1:0-2835 GCA_036478175.1 Thermoplasmata archaeon | reverse complement strand
AGATCGACATGGAGAGGGGTTACATCATCGTCAACGACTCCACGAGGACCAACGTCGAGGGGGTCTTCGTCGCCGGGGATGTCCACGACTACCGCTATCGGCAGGCGGTGACGGCCGCAGGATTCGGCTGCATGGCGGCGATGGACGCGGAGAAGTGGTTGGAGGCCCAGGACACCTGAGGGCAGCCCCGCGTGAGGCCCGCTTCGATCCCAGGTCCTTCGCCCGCCGGAAGTGTGAACCCAAGGTCCGAGAGCGATGGAACGGTGGCTAGCGGTGGCACGGACCGACGACCTCCGACCCGGCGAGGCCCGGGTCGTCGAGAGAGAAGGCCTCTTTCTTGCCGTGTACAACGTCGAGGGAACCTTCCACGTGACCGACAACACGTGTCTGCATCGGGGCGGTCCCCTGGGAGATGGGTTCCTTGAGGGACCCGTGATCACGTGTCCGTGGCACGGATGGCAGTACGACGTGCCGACCGGCCACAACCTGGGGAATCGCGCCCTCCGGGTGAAGACCTATCCGGTCCTCGTGGAGGACGGCGAGGTGAGGATCCGGATCTGAGCGTGCGGCGTCGGCCGTGCGGTTACGGCATCGGGGGTGCGGCTCCCCGGGCCCGGACGTCGTAGGTAATCTCGACCCCCGCGTTGTGGAGCATGACGCTGACGGAGCAGGACTTCTCCACCATAACCTCGGCCCGAGGGAGTCTCTGTTCGCCGAGTCCCTGGCCCGCGATCTCGTAGCTGAGGTGGATCCGTGTGTACGCCTTCGGCTCGGTTTCCGTCTCCTCCGCTTCGACCCTGAGCGGGATTTCACCCCATTCGATCTTCATCAGCCGAGGCACGTGCCCGAGAAGCGGGACGTGGCATCCCCCCAGGGAGGTGAAGAACCAGGGCCATGGGGGGGTGGCCCTGCCTTCCCTCTCGCGTCGACCTCCGTTGCGTGTCCGAAGGTCCGGACTTCCATTCGGTCATCCGGCGATGCGGAGGCCTCGGCCTTGACCTTCACAACCCTTAGGCCTTTTCGCCGTAGACCTTGGCGTGACGCATCTGATAATCTTCCTCGGTCTCGAGGGCCATCCCGCAGCACGCCCGGACAGGCGATGTCAGGGGGTGATAATTGGACCGGAGCGCTTAAGTAACAAACATCATCATCCGCTGTTTCCCCTCATGGATGGGATGGTGGAGAGAGGGCGATGAATCCGTTACAGGCCTCACAGCTTCTTACCGACGAGTACAGCGCGAAGATATTGCTGGCCACCTACAAACGCAAGATTAGCGCCCAGGAGATCAGCGCCCGGTATGGCATCCCCATCGCCGCCTGTTATCGGAAGATTCGAGTGCTCGAGGAGGCCGGACTCATCGAGTGCGTCGATCGCGTTCTCACCCAGAAGGGGAAGCGCAAGAATCTCTACACCTCCAAGTTGCGGAACGCCTACATCTTCTTCGAGAGCGGGCGATTACGGGCCCGCTTCCAGCTCATCACTGGGGTCGTCAAGGACTTCGGCGGCGACTGGACGGGCGTGGACGTGGTCGAGGAGTAGGGCAGGCCCGCCGAGCGGAGACCTCCCTGGCGCCTCCTTCGTCCTGCCCTTGATTCTCGGTCTTGATAACAGGGCCTGACTCTTTAAGTACGCTCGGGACCAGACGAATCTCTCATGAGGATACGCTTCCGGAAAATCCTCCCAGACGGTCGGAGCGTCCGGTTTGAGACGGAGAAGGACACCCTGACCCTGAACATTATCGTCTGGAAGGATCGCGTTCGAAGCGGCACGAGCTAGGACGGTCGGGCGTCCGGTTTGCCACGGGGTCTGGATTCGGAGCCCTGGGGCGACGACCCTGCCTCACCCGCCTCCGACATGGGATCTTCCCACCTTCTTCCCTTCTCCTCCGACGTGGCGCCTTCTCGTCCCCACGACGCGGATACGAGGTCGCGGGCTTGGCAAGACGGGGGGGTCTGTCCGAGGTCCCGATGTCTCAACCTACTCCACCTCCACATCGGCACCTTGCGCGAGGCGATACCCGTCAGGCTGCTTGGTCGCCCTACCGGTCTCTGCAAGCTCCATCAGGGTCCCCTCGATGACATCGGGGGAGAGGTCGAGCTGGAAACTCGCATGGAGAGTGTCCTTGATTTCCGCGACGGACCGTGCCGTCCCATCCAGCGCCTTCGGGATGATGGTGCGTAGGTCCTCGTGCAGGTTCCACGGGAAGATGAACCAGGTCCACTCTTCCTGGGGCACCTCGACCTCGTAGAAATCGGGTCTGCATTTCGAATGGGTGATGTGGAGCAAGGTGGCGGTGCGAAGCTCGGACGGGCCGGCCTTGCCCACATGCCGCGTCGCAAGCTCGAGACTCTCACCTGTGTCCGTGATGTCGTCCACGATGAGAACCCTCCTGCCGGCGATGCCGATCGTGAGTCCTTGGATGAGACGTGCCTTGCCGTCGGGCTGTGCGGTGATGCCCCAGTGTTCCACCTTGACAGCATAGAGCCGCTTGATCCCGAGCAGGTCACATAGCAGTCGGGCGGCCACCCACCCGCCGCGGGTCAGGCCGACAATCACATCCGGCCGGAAGTCGCTCTGCTTGATCTTCGCGCCCACCGCGGACGTCCAACTCGCAATCTCGTCCCAGGTCACCATCCGGCAGCGAAAGACGTCCTCCATGGTGCCGTCCCCCTGCGTGTGCTGGGCTCAGACCTCCGCGCCTTCCAGTGCGCTCGCGCAGATGCACGAGCGGTCTTCAGGGATGGTGGGAACCGCCTTCGCGAGCAGCGATTGCGACTGGCTCTGGTTCTCGGCGAGGGTCTTCAGGATACCCGGGACATCCACCGGTCTCTCAG
>JAZGDV010000060.1:0-2051 GCA_036478175.1 Thermoplasmata archaeon | reverse complement strand
AGATGAGACCCCGCGTGGTGGTTCCCGCCACGCCGACCGTAAACTCCACGTTGGCCGGTCGGAAGATCAGGGCCCCGGAGGTCGCCAGGGGGGCGAGATCCAGCGGGACGCTCACGTCGATGAACGTTGTCTGGCCCACGGGGACCGTGACCGGGGGTGTCCGGTAGTCCGAGACCTGGATGCCGTCCACGGAGGCTTGGACGAAGAGGCTCAGGTCCGTGATGTCGTGGTAGCCGTGGTTCCCCACCCCCAGGGTCGTATCCAGGTAGACCCGGCCGTCCTGGAATCGGGCGCTGGTGGCGTCGAGCTCGGGGGCGATGATCTCCAGGTTCCCCGGAATGACGAGGGCCATCGTGGTCAACACGAGGGCCATGAAGGCGAGCAGGGCCCCGATGCCGGCGATTCGGACGATCAGCAGCGCGCCCCGGCCTTTGACCTGCAACTCACGTCCCTCGGAGCTCCAACGTGGCCTCCCGCGCGGGACCCACCGAGACGAGGCCGACGGGCACCCCGGTTTCGCGGGAGAGGAGATCGAGGTAGGTCCTCATCTCCCCTGGAAACGCGTCGTAACCCCTCTTAACGGCTTCCACCCAGCTATCCTCGCTGATATCCTCCCATCCGGCGAGCTCTTCGTAGACCGGCCGACAGGCGCCGAACACCCGCATGCTCGCGGGAAACTCCCGAAGTGTCTCCCCGTCGTGCTCGTAGCCCACACAGACCCGGAGGGGGTCGAGTCCGCCCAGGACATCGAGCTTCGTGACGGCCAGATAATCAAGCGAGTTGACCCGGGCCGCGAACCGGACCATGACCAGGTCCAACCAGCCGACGCGCCGGGGCCGTCCCGTCGTTGTGCCGTATTCGCCCAGGGACTTGTCGCGCAGGTAGGACGCCTCCTCCCCCTTGAGTTCCGAAGGAAAGGGGCCCGTGCCGACGCGACTCGTGAAGGCCTTCGTGACCCCGATGACCTGATTGAGGTGGCGGACCCCCACCCCTGAGCCCACCGAGGCCGATCCGGCGACCACGTTCGAAGAGGTGCCGAAGGGGTAGATTCCGTGGTCGATGTCGAGGTGGGTCCCCTGCGCCGCCTCGAAGAGGACCTCCTTTCCCTGCTTCAAGGCATGGTCAAGGAGGAGGGAGGTGTCCTCCACGTACGCCTGAAGCCGATCTCCCCAGTCGCGCGCTGTTTCGAAGAGTGCCTCCTCCGAGAGGTCGGCCTCGCCCCCATAGGCCTCGATCATCCTCTGCTTCATGGGGACCACGGTGGCGAGACGCTCCCGCAGGGCGTCCTCGTCGAGCAGGTCCCCCACACGGACACCGATCCGCGCGGCCTTGTCCTCGAAGGTCGGGCCGATGCCCCGCATGGTGGTGCCCGCCTTCAGACCCCCCTTGAGCTCCTCCTCCAGCCCGTCCAGGGTCCTGTGGTAGGGCATCACGACATGCGCCCGCTCGCTGACGCGCAGGTTGTCCACCGGATGGCCCCGTTCCCTCAGTTCCTCAATCTCGGCCAGGAGGACCTCGGGATCCACCACCACGCCGTTGCCCACCAGGTTCAACGTCTCGGGGCGGAGGATGCCGCTGGGAATCAGGTGAAAGCGGAAGACTTCTGCACCCGTCATGACGGTGTGGCCCGCGTTGGACCCGCCGTTGAACCGGACCACCACATCGGCGTCCCGGGCGCAGAAGTCGACGATCTTTCCTTTTCCTTCGTCTCCCCACTGGGTGCCGACCACCACGGTTCCCGGCATGGCTACGCTCGAATGGGCGAGGGGCTAAAAGCACCTACGGTCCGGCGGGTAGGAGCACAAAAATAGGGTGGCTGCCAGGTGGCACGCCGAGCGAAGGCCAGACAGGCGTTGAAGGGGGTCGATGTCCAATGCCTTGGGGTTCAACGCTGGGCGCGCCCTCCATCCCGAGGTTTTCCTGGCAGCCGGCATCGGGACCGTGGGCCGCAGGCACGAGTGGACGTGCTCCCCCCAGGCTCCTCCGTCCCACGGTCTCACCTCGGAGTCCCCCCTATGTATACATAATATATAAATTATATCACATGTAGA
>JAZGDV010000006.1:0-12168 GCA_036478175.1 Thermoplasmata archaeon | reverse complement strand
TGCTCTCGACCGCGATCCTCCGATCCCCCCCTTGAGGGAATGCCATGAAAGAGTCACGACCCGATGAGGCCCTCTGTGCTCACGGGGATGTGGAGTTCTTGGGGGAGGACTCGAGTCGGAACCGGTTTTCCCGGTGTCGTCCGTGTGGTGCCATTCTAATCCACGACAACGCCAAGGCCTGGGTCATCCGATCGGGGGGACCCCTGGAATCCCTCGATTCGCCTGGAGTACCTTGAGTATATTCAAGCAATTTATGCCCCCCTACGGTATATACCATACGGGGTTCGTCGTGGAAAGCCGAAAGATCCAGAAGGTGGGCGTTTCGACGCTGACCATCTCGCTCCCAAAAGAGTGGACGAAAGCGCAAGACCTGCAGAAGGGAGATCAGGTCTTCCTCGAGCGTGAGGGAGATTCCCTCCGGCTCCTGGCACCCGAGGGCGCGCGACGGAGGCTTGAGAGGCCCGTCCCCGAATACGTCATCGACGCCCAAGCCCTCGACGAGCCGGGGATGCTCGAGCGCGTCATCGTTGGCAATTATGTCCTGGGGCGGGAGCGCCTGATCGTTCAATCCCCTTCTCGCCTGAGCAGTGCCCACCTGGAAGAACTGCGGAATGTCGTCCGACGACTTATGGGCCTAGGCATCCTCGAGGAAACAGGAAATAGGGCCGTCCTCCAATGCTCCATCGAGCCATCCAAGTTCCCCATCGACTCCTTGATCAAGCGACTCTACAACCTCGGGAAAACGATGCTCGAGGACGCCGTCGAGGCCCTCGTGACCCGAGATCGGACCTTGGCCGAGGACGCCCTCCGGCGTGAGGAGGACGCGGACATGATCTACTGGCTCCTCGTTCGTCTCATTCTGTCCGCCCAGCAGGACGATGCCCTCATCACCAAGTTGGGGATGGAGAACCGGCTGAACAACGCGGGGTACCGCCTTATCGCCAAAGAGCTCGAGACGGTGGCCGATTGTGGAAATACCGTGGCGGAAGCGGTGCTGGCCCTCCTGGACGCGGAGGCGGAGATACCTCCTCGAATCCTCACCTCCTTGGCTGCCCACGCGGCAAAGGCGGCTGGCCTGTACGGGGACGGCCTGGCGGCCCTCCTCACACGGGACCTGAAGCTAGCCAACCGGACCGTGGAAGGGGGCGGCGAGATGGAAAAGCGTCTCGGCAGCTTCATGACCCACGTATTCGCGGAGGTCCGGGAGCCCGTGACCCTCCTCGGGCTGAAGACCATCGTCGACAACCTCTCGCGGATCGCCGAGTATTCCCATTCCATCGCGAACGTGGCCATCAATCGCTACCTGGAACGGTCCACGTCCTTGTGCCACCCAATCGTGGCGGAGGAGGCGGAGCACCGGCTCAGCAAAGCTTTAAGCGCTCGCGTCGGGTCGTCGCCCGGCATGGCCGAGGAAGAGTTTGGCTCCCAGTTACGGAAGCGCGCGATCGCCCTCTTCATCACGATTGGCGTGTTTTTGTTGTGGCTAGGCCTCATCCTGATCACGGTGGGAACGGGCGACCTGCGGGACGCGGGGAGGATCCTGGGCGTTACGGGATCCCTCTTTGCTTTCGTCGTCGCCCTGGCAGGTGCCCTCGGAAGCATGCGGACCACGGACTTCCAGAACTTGGGCCTCCTCGTCGTGGCAGCCGCCTTGCTGCTGGTGGCCGTAGGCATCTAACCTAAGCGCTCGACAGCTTCTGAAGGCCCCGGGCGATCTCGGGCGCGACGGAGACCACGCTGTAGTCACTCGATACGGTGTCCGTAGCCACCACTTCGTCGAAGGCTCTCAGCCGCTCCTTGGCACCGCCCACGAAGAGTCCGTGAACGCAGCCAGCGACGACCCCCCGTGAGCCCTGTTCCTGGACGATCCGGGCGGCGCTGACCATCGTACCCCCGGTGGAGACCACATCATCCACGATCGCGACGTAACGACCCTTCACGGGGAGGACCTTCCCCTCCGTCTCCACGGTCCAACTGTCGAGACGTTCCTTCTTGAGGTAGTCCCACGGCATCTTAATCAGACCTCCCACCGTCTCGGCGTGACGGGCCGCGTTCTCGTCGGGGGCCAGGACCATTTCCACCCCCAGTTCCCCAAAGCGGCGCGCGAGGGCGGGCATCCCTGTGATGTCCAGGGCCGGGATGTCGAAGTAGTCCATCACTCCCCCGTTGTGGACATCCACGGTGAGGAGGGCGTCTGCCCCGATCTCTAACCGCTTGGCGAAGGCCCGGGAGCTGATGGCCTCTCCCGATTGGAACCGCTTGTCTTGACGCCCGTACCCAAAGTACGGCACGATCACGGTCACACGGGACGGGGCGGCATCGGCGAGGGCGTCTTGCAGGAGGAAGAGTTCGAGGAGTTTGTCGTTGGGATACGTCGTCTGGACCAGAGCGACGTCCTCGCCCGCAACGCCGTCGGGAACCTGCACGTGGAGCTCCCCATCCGCGAAGGCCCGCACCTCGGCGACGATGAGATCGGCGGGGAGGATGCGGGCCAGCTCCTTCGCCAGGGGGACGGAAGCGGAACCGCTCACGACCTTCACGGGATGACCGATGGGGAGTAGGGGTTCGTAATTATAGGTTGTTTCCGGGAGGGGTCGGACCCAAGTCAGGCCGGGCGAAGGCGGTACACGCGGATCGTGTCGAAGAACAGGGACTCCCTTCCCACCTCCTCGGGACGGAAGTCGGTCCGAACCGTCCGCAGGGCCTCGCGGTTCCGGGAGGAAAGGAGGAGGTAGATGACACCCCCCTCCGCCAGAAAGGGCGGGACATCCCGAAGGAACCGAAGGACCACCTCCTCCCCGCCCTGCCCCCCGCTCCACGCGCGGTCGAGCCATCCGCCGCGGGGACGAAGCGGCAGGTAAGGGGGGTTGAACGCGATGGCGTCGAAGGTCCCGCGGAGCCCGTGGAAGAGATCCGCCCGTACGACATCCAATGCCGCATCGTTTCTCCGTGCGTTCCCACGAGCGAGGGCGGTGGCGAAAGGACTGATGTCGGTCGCCACCGTCTGCGCCCACCGGGCCGCGTGCAGGGCGAGGAGGCCCGTTCCGGTGCCGATCTCCAGAAAGGACGTAGCCTCCCCCAGGTCGAGGGCGCGGAGGAGGAGGTAGCTGTCCTCCGCGGGGCGGTAGACCTGGTCGTCCTCCTCGACCGATAACTCGGGGTCCAGCTTCACGGCGATTCAGCCCAGCCAAGGTTCATAACAGTTCCTCGCCCTCGTTTTGAGGTGCTCTGGCTCCTCGCCCTCGTCCTCGCGGTGGCCGCCTCGAGTTTCCTCTACCCCCTCCTCCGGAAGACCTATTTCACACCGCCCCTCGTCCTCGCGAACCTCGGTCTGTTCATGTTTTTCATCTTGCTGGTCAACTTTAGCCCCGACCCTAGCCTGGACGCGTTCATCGTGGAGAACCTTCTGTTCAAGCCCCAGGACCTCGTGGAATTCCGCCCCTGGACTCTCATCACGAGCATGTTCCTCCACTCCAGCGGTCTGCATGTGATCTTCAACATCCTCTTCCTCTACCTCCTGGGACTTCCCCTCGAAGACCGAATCGGCGGTCGAGCCTTTGCGGGAGTCTACCTCACCACGGGTCTCGCGGCCTCCGGACTCTTCGCCCTGGTGGAGTGGGGGAACCTCGTGGCCGCCCTGGGCGCGTCCGGGGCCATCATGGGCATCGCGGGCGCGTTCCTCACCCTGTATCCTCGCGATCGCATCTTCTTCATCCTCGTGTTCCTCATCCTTCCCCGCGTACGGGTTTACCTCGCGGTGGGCGTGGTGATCCTCGGGGAAGCCCTCCTTCTCTTCTTCGGCGTCCAAGACGGCATCGCCCACGCGGCCCATATGGGCGGCATCGGTTTCGGAATCCTCCTGGCCACCGTCATCCGCCATCCGACGCAAGAAGCCCCTCTTCCGACCGTCGCCCTCGACGATCTGGCCACGACCGACGCACTGCGCGAAACCCTGGACCGGATCCAGGCGGAGAGCGTGGGGGAAGTTCGCGAGGCTTGGATCGAATACTTCCTCGAGAAAGCCCGCTGTCCTGCGTGCGGCGGACCCCTGACCCGAGCCGGGAAGGTCGTGACCAGCGATTGTGGGTGGGAACGACGGCTTTGACCTTCGACGCCTTATACCCCTGCTTGGATAGCGGACGTGGGATGGAGCCGCCGAGCGCCCTCCACCTGGAGTGCCCCAACTGCGGACGAGCACCCCATCGAGTCCTTCGAGGTCGTCTGTCCCAAGGCAAGGAACTCGTGTTGGAGGGTGTGTTTCGCTGCCTTCGCTGTGGCCACACACGGCGCGAGACGCATCGGGAATGGGCGCCTGTCCAGGTCCCCCTCGTCGTCAGCGACGGGGACACTTCCCGGAAGGTTGAGGTGGACCTCTTTCCCGGGGAGGAGGTCCGGGTCGGAGACTCCTTGGAGGCGAAGGGAAGGCTCGTGCGCATAACCGCCATCGAGGTGGGGGAGAAGCGGGTCCAGGCCGCTCCCGTCGGAACCATTACCACCCTGTGGAGCCAGCGAGCCGACCGGGTGACGGTCAAGTTTTCCGTGAACAAGGGCCGAAGGACCATCAGCTACGAGTTGCGGGCCCCTTCCGAAGAGGAATTCCAGATCGGCGACCTGGTGCGACTCGGCCGCGAACGGGCCGTCATTCACCGGATCAACACCCGCCGAGGAACTCTCCGTGACGGCGTCGTTCCTGCTCGTGACATCGTCCGCGTCTACTGCCAGACCGTCCGTCGCCCCCGTTCGCATCGTCGAGACGGGAGAGGATAGATGGCCGACCGTCACGAGGCACGACGCGAGCGGATGGTTGACCGGCTCGTTCGGGACGGCGTGCTCCGGACCCCCCGGGTCGTCGAGGCGATGCGGGCCATGCCCCGTCACCTCTTTGTCCCCCGTCCTCTGCGAGAGAGCGCCTACCACGACACGCCTCTGACTATTGGATCCGGCCAGACCATCTCGGCCCCCCACATGGTGGGGATGATGCTGGAGTACCTGGAGCTTCGAGAGGGGCACTCCGTGCTCGAGATCGGCGGCGGCTCGGGATACCATGCTGCGCTCGTCGCCCGAGTCGTGGGCCCTCGGGGCCGTGTCTTTGCCTTGGAGAGGATTGCCTCCCTCGCAAAGAAGGCCCAAGGCCGTCTCCAAAAGCTAGGTCTGGAGCAGCGGGTGGAGGTTCTTGTCCGGGACGGCTCCCAAGGATACCCCGAGCGGGCGCCCTTCGACCGAATCTTCGTCACCTCCGGAGCCCCCGAAATCCCCTCTCCCCTTATCCGGGACCTACGGGAAGGGGGCAAGCTCCTGATTCCCGTGGGGACCCGCTCCTTCCAAGACCTGATCCTCGGGAAAAAGGTGGAGGGAGAGTTGGAGACCAAAAGCCTGGTCGGGGTGGTGTTCGTTCCCCTCGTCGGCAAACATGGCTTCGAGTGAGAAGTTGATTCCAGGTCCCCAACCTTTTAGCCGCGCCTCGCGGTCTGATGGTCAACATGATCACGCTCCTCGGGGTCAGCCACGTCTTCCGACTGGGTCCTCGCATCCACGAGGAAATCGAGACACGCCGCCCGGACCTCATCGCCCTCGAACTCGACCCGGGTCGTTTGCAAGCGCTGGAGGAGCCGGGTCGCGTGCGTCGGATTCCCGGAGTCTACGGCCTCCTGGCCGGCTTCCAACGCCGGATCGCGGAGGAGTATGGAGCGGAGGTGGGGGGGGAGATGCTGGCAGCCAAGAACGCCGGGCGGCGTCTGGGCATCCCCGTGGCCCTGATCGACATCGACTCGGGCGTGACCTGGCGATCCCTCTGGGCTTCCCTCCGCCCCTTGGAGCTCCTTCGACTTCTCTTCTCCGTCCTCGGATCCGTGTTCGTCGGACGGGAACAGATCGAGCGCGAACTCCACCGCTATCAGGAGGACTCGACGGGTTTCATGGACGCCTTGGGTCGCGACTTTCCGGCGGTGAAGGAAGTCCTCGTCGACCGACGGAACGCCCACATGGCCAACGAGTTGCGTCGTCTGCAAGAGGCGTACAAGGACATCGTCGCCATCGTGGGGGACGGTCACGTTCAGGGGCTCTCGACCCTCCTCGGGGATGGGGAGGTGGAGGTCGTTCGACTCTGGGAGCTCCGTCCTCCGGAGGCGGAATCCACCCCTAGCGACACCTAGGCGCCCCTGCGGGCGGAATCCTCGGCTCCCTCCCCCGTCAATCCTTAAGAGGCGCCCTCCAATGGACGCCTGTGGGTGAGGAGAAGCGTGGGGCCACCCTCCGGTATCTCCGGTCCAAGTTCGCGCAATACTACCAGGCACGTCCCCTGCATCTTCCCCCTCGCTTTGGCCGCCGTGAGTTTGGCTTCATCCTCTTCGAAGGTGGCTTCGTGCTGCGTCACCTGGGCTTTCCCAAGGAGGCGGCGCTGTACCGTTACATCCGTTCCAAGTCCCCGGCCCACGTCTATCACTCCGCCGCCTACTATGAGACCCCCGGCGCCCCCACGATGGCGGAGAAGGGGTGGATGGGCGCGGATCTCATCTTCGACCTCGACGCAGACCACATCCCCGGGTGGCAGAAGATGGGGTACCCGGGCATGCTCAAGGCGGTGAAGGCGCAGCTCATCCGTCTCATTGATGACTTCCTCGTGGGCGACCTGGACTTCCGGGAGGACGACCTCCGCATCGCCTTCTCCGGGGCGCGGGGCTATCACGTTCACATCCGCGATCCTCGCGTCTTCACCCTCGAGAGCCATGAGCGGCGCGAGATCGTCGACTACATCACGGGGACAGGACTGGACCTCCAGCTCGTCGGGCGAAGGGAGCCCTTCGAGGAACGCACCTTCGGAGGCCAGACGAGGACCCTGAAGCGATTTCGCATCCCCCTGGCTTCCGACCCCGGCTGGCGAGGGCGTACGACCCGTGGCATCAGTCAATGGCTGGAGACCCTCTCCGAACTGCCGGAGGAGCAGGCGATCGAAGCCCTCCGGCAACTCGAAGGGGTGGGACCCAAACGGGCGCAGAAGATCTACGGCACCCTACAGCGGCTGGGGACGGACGGCACGCGGGCACGGGTCGAGGCCGGCCACCTCGAGTTCTTTCCCCCGGGCAGCGGGGCCTCCCTGGTGGCCCAGGGGGTCGAGTACGCGAAGGGCGCCACGGACGAGCCCGTGAGCTCCGACACGAAGCGTCTCATTCGCCTGGTGGGCAGTCTTCACGGCAAGACTGGGTTCTCCGTGGTGCCGCTGACCCGCGATGAGCTGGACGCCTTCGACCCCCTCACCGACGCCGTCCCGGCGCTTTACGAGCACGAGAAGATACGCGTCGAGACCTCCCAGGCTATTGTTACTGATATGATGGGCGAAACCTTTAATTTGGAACCCGGGCAGAACAGCGTCCCCGAATATCTGGCCATCTTCCTCATGTGTCGAGGGATGGCCACCTTGGCTTCGGGGATGGCTGGCGATGCAACCGAAGGGCCCACCTAGGGACGCCCGCAGGCTTGCCCAGATTCGAATTTTCAAGGAGCTTCTTCTGCCTCTGCAGATCATCGCCGTCCTCGCCTTCGCGGCGTTCCTCGTGGCCAACGCCGGGATACGATCGACCCCGCCCTACGTGCCGCTGCTGGCGGCCCTGCCCCTCCTCGTGATTGCGCTTGCGGTGATCTCACTCGAGCTCATCGCCTTCCGGTTCTTGGAAATCCGCCACGCCCCGCGGGAGGGCCAGAAGTACATCCTCGTGGACATCAACTGGCGGAACGCCAAGAAGGCGTTTGCCATCGCCCTCCTCCTGGCCGTGCTCCTCCTCGTCCCCCCGGTGAAAGCCCTGACCTTGAATCTCCTCGCCCCCACCTCCCAGCGAGGCCTGGAGGCGGGGGGGACCTTTCCGTTGACCTTCAACAGCCAAGATGCGCTAGGCATCAGTCACGCGGAGAGCCTCCAGGTGGTTGTCGAGAGCGGTTCTCTCCACGTACAGATTCAGGAGGGCACCGGCCCACCCAGCAGGAACGTGACCCTCGGTGCGGGCCAGCAGCGTACCTTCAGCCTCACGGCAACCGGGTTCGTCCCCTACACCGTCACGTTTGAGAATCTGGCCGGGACGACGACCACCTTCACATACAAGGTGAATCTGGCCCTCCCCACCGGCTTCATCAATCTCGCTGCCCTCCTCATGGGAGTCGTGGCGGTCTCGAACCTGGCATGGCTCCTATACCTACGACCCCTTCGCGAGGCCGGTCTCAAGGCCATGCCTTCGGCGATGCGTCGTCGCCGGCCCGTCCGACGGCCGCGCCCGGTGCAGGGGTGGCCCCAACGCCAGCCCGCCTACGCCCGACGTCCCGTCGCCTGGCGATGGCCATGGCGGACCGGGCCGCCCCCGCGGTATCCCATTCCTCGAGGGTGGAACCCCGCCTACGGACCCTATCCCAGCTATGCCCGTTCCCCGTACCCGCGTCCCCAGCCCGTCCCAAGACCCGTGCCCCCGCCCCTCGCGATTCCGGCACCGGAGGGGGAGGACGAACGCCTCCCCAAGGCCCAGGTCCCCGTGCCCCCAGAGGAAGTGGATCTTCCTCCGCCGCCGGACCAGGTCGAACCCTATGAAGTCGCGGCAAGCCCCCCTCCTCTCGCCGAGACGGCCGAGGACGCCGATCGGGCTGCACTCAAGTCCTCGGGGGCCGACATGGGCGGCCTCCTCGACAGGGCAGAGGACCGCATGGCGATGGGGGAGTTTCAGGAGGCTCTGCAGGACTACGAGACCATCCTGAGCGTCGACACACGCCACATGCCGGCGCTCCTGAAGATGGCCGAGCTCCTTCGACGTGTGCATCGTCCCGCCGATGCGCTCGACGCGCTGGACCGCGTCCTCGACGTCGACCCGTGGCATCAGCGGGCCCTATTGGAGAAGGCAGACCTCCTGGAAGCGGAAGAGAGGCACGACGATGCGCTGGAGTGCTACAACGCCATCCTCCAGGGCAGTCCTGCCGTGCTCATGGCACTCGTTCGGAAGGGGGACCTGAGGGCACGCCTCGGGGAGCCGGAGTTGGCATGGGAGGCCTACTCCGAGGCACAGCGTCTTGCCCCCGACGACGTGGAGCTGCAGGAGAAGATCCAGTCCCTGGAAGCGAGTCAGGGCGCCACCATGAATCCTGAGAGTCCGGAGTTCTTGCTCAAGAAGGCAAGGGCGTCGGCCCGCGCGGGCGGCCTCGAGGAGGCCCTACGGCTGTGTGAGGAGGCATCCGGTCTCGCGTCCGACAACGCCGAGCTGTGGGCCCTGAAAGGGGTCCTGGAGCAGGATCTGAACCTTCAGGGACCAGCCATCGCCAGCCTTCGAAGGGCCACCGAGCTGGACCCCGAGGATCAGGAATCGGCGAGGCGGTTGGAGGGCCTGCAGCGGAAGGCCCAGGACCAGATCGACCTCGAGAAGGCACTGCGGGAGGTCGAAGGGCTCTCCCCGGAGGCTGTGGAGACCATCGTGGACGAGTATCGTAGCCTGCGAAAGCTGAAACGAGCGAAGCTCAAGTCCCTCGCGTCTCTGGAGGGGGTCCAGGAGGCCGACGCGAAGGCGGTCCTTCGTCGCATTCGGAGCGGAAGATAGGTTTTTAGCGGAACCGCGTTTGGTTCCGACCGTGAAGGCCTTCCGCATCCGCGGTGCGTTCCGTATGGGCCGCACTCGACAGTCCTTTACCCAAGAGGTGGCTGCCGAGACTCAGGAGGAGGCCGTGCAGCGAGTCCTCTCCGAGCTGGGGAGCAGACATCGGGCCAAGCGTCGGGACATCGCCTTGGAAGAAATTGTGGAGGTGCCGCGGGAGGAGGTGGAGAGTTCCGTGGTCCTCTATCGGCTGGAAGGAGGCTAAGCGTGGCCGAGGAGGTCGGGCTCCAGCAGGCAGTGGACGCCCTCGAGACCATGCGGGCCCAGCTGGACGCCCTCGCCAGGCAGGAGGAGGCCCTCCGATTCTCGCTCCAGGAATACACCCGCGCCCGAAATACCATGGTGGAGTACAAGGACACCTCCACCGGGACCGAGATCCTCGTCCCCATCGGCGCGAACTCCTTTCTCTTCGCTCAAATCTCGGACGTGGAGCGGTGCATCGTTGGCCTCGGGGCGGAGGTGGCCCTGGATGACGACATCGAGTCGGCCATCGAGCGCCTCGACAATCGCATCCGCCAGCTCACGACGGTCCAAGAGGATCTCCTGCGACGCATCGCGGCCATGGAGGGCCAGGCCAACGACCAGGCCGCCTTGGTCCAGGATGCCTACGGAAAGGCCCAGGGGGAGTCGGGGGAGGGAGAAGGTGTTTGAGTCCCTCCGTAAGAAGCTCCTGGGGTGGAAGGACAAGGCCCCGGAAGAGTTGGAGGAGCTCGTCTCGGGGACGTCCGGCCGCAGAGTCAAACGCGCGGCCCTGAATCGACACCTCGCCGATTTGGAGATCGTCCTCCTGGAATCCGATGTCGCCTTGGGTGTCGTCTCCGAGATCACTCAGTCGATGGAGGAGGAGCTTCTGGGGAAGCGCATCTCCCGGGAGACGGACTTCCGGACGGGACTCTGGGAGGCCCTCCGCCGGGCCGTCCAACGCGCCCTGGCGGTTCCCACCATCGACCTCGTTGCCTTCGTGCGAGAGCGGGAGAAGCCCGTGGTCCTGATGTTCGTCGGAGTCAACGGGACCGGGAAGACCACGGTCATCGCGAAGCTGACCCACCTCTTTCAGAGCGAGGGGCTGGTCTGCGTCCTGGCTGCCAGCGACACGTTCCGGGCCGGCGCGATTGAACAGCTGGCCGTCCACGCCGAACGTCTGCAGGTGAAGCTCATCGCCCATGAGGCCGGGAGCGATCCCGCCGCCGTGGCCTTCGACGCCGTGGAGCATGCCCGAGCGCGCCACCGGGATGTCGTGTTGATCGACACGGCGGGGCGGGTACAGACGAAAGCCAACCTGATGGAACAGATGAAGAAGGTCAAGCGGGTCTCCAAGCCCGACCTGGTCCTCTTTGTGGCGGATGCCCTAACGGGGAACGACGCGGTAGAGCAGGCGAAGGGCTTCGAGGAAGCCGTGGGGATCGACGGAGTCATCCTCACCAAGATCGACGCCGATGCCAAGGGGGGCGCTGCCCTGAGCATCGCGCGGGCTGTGGGTCGGCCCGTCCTCTATCTGGGGGCGGGGCAGGAGTACGGCGACCTGGTCCCCTTCGACCCCGGATGGATGGTTGATCGGCTTCTGGCCACTACGGCGAAGGCGTAAGCCTCCTCCTGATGAGGAAGCGGAGGTTTCCCCAGCCATCGGCGAGGGACCGGATTTTCGCCTCCCCGATCCGTGGACGATAGTGGATGGGGACCTCGGTAAACCGCAGCCCCTTCTTCACGACCTCGAGCTTCAGCTCCTCGGAGAAAGGCATGCCCTCGCTCTCCAAGGTGAGCCGGTCCAGGATTCCGCGACGGAAGACCCACATCCCCGACTGGGAATCCCGGAGACGGACCCCATAGAGGAGGGAGGCCGTCAGGTTCAGGAGCTTGTTCCCGAGGCGGTGATGGACCTCCATGGCGTGGGGTTCCAAGTACGTCAACCGGTCGCCGGAGACGAAGTCCCATGCCTCCTCCTCGAGGAGGGCGGCGATCCGAGGGATCTCACGGGCAGGATAGGTCCAATCCGCGTCGAGGGTCGCGATCAGGTCCCCCTGGGCCGCCGCGAAGCCCGTCTTGTAGGCGCGACCGTACCCGCGACGATCCTCCGGGATTACGTGGGCCCCCTTTTCCTGGGCAATGGCCACGGTCCGATCCTCCGAGAGGGTGTCCACGAGGAGAATCTCGTACGTCATGGGGGTACCCCCGAACGCCTCATGGACCTCATCCAGAACGCGGCCGATGGAGGCTTCCTCGTTCCGCGCTGGAATGACAACCGAGATGTCGACCATGCCGGCCGGGCGAGCCTACCCAACGGGCGCGATAAAGAGCTTACCCTCTCGCTATCCGGCGTCGGGGGGGGCGCCGAACAGCTTGTACCCGAGGTACCCCAGGATGGCCAGCACGAGTCGTGAGAGCGCCCAGAAGGTCATGCGCTGGCGGGCCATCTCCAGCGGACTGTACCGACTCCACAGGCTGCCGTGCTTGAGGGTCAGCTGCTTCCGCCCCGCGCCGTTCCAGAAGGCCTGCCGAAAGAAGTCGTACACGGAGGCGCGGGTGCGGTGATACACGATCGCCCGGGGGTCGT
>JAZGDV010000059.1:0-2685 GCA_036478175.1 Thermoplasmata archaeon | reverse complement strand
GTGGACGCCAACGGCCTCTACGACTTCTTGGTCGTCGAAGCCACGGTCAACGTAACGCAGGCGGCGACGTACAAGGTGACCGGCTTCCTCGGACTAGAGAACGCCTCGTCCTGCTGCCCAGTGTGGGCCTACAACGCCACTCATCTCGAGCGTGGGATCCGGACCGTCTCCCTTTGGTTCAACGGTATTCCGATCAGAGACTCCCAGGTGGACGGACCGTACCCCGTGACGCTTTGGATCGATGCCGCCGACGGGTTCGCCGTTCGTCAGCACGTCACGGAAGCCTACAGCCACCTTGATTTCGACGATCCCGCCGCCCTCCTCTCCCCGCCTCACTCCGATTCCGGGCGGGACCTTGACCGGGATGGGCGCTTTGAAATGCTGATTGTCGACGTGGGCGTAGAAGTACGAAGAGCGGGCACGTACCGGGTTTCCGGGGTGCTCTCCTTCGACCTCGTCTGGCATGACACAACGAAGAACGTCACCTGGCTGGATGCGGGCCAGCAGCGAGTCCGCCTATGGTTCTACGGTCATCGAGCGAACCTGTCCGAGACCGATGGACCGTACTCCGTTCGCCTCAGCCTCGAGCGGTGCGAGCACCAGTGCATCCGCCTGAGCGAGGATAACCATGTGACGGCCAGGTACTCCCATCAGAACTTCGAGAACCCGACTACTCAATCTCTCGAGTCAACGCCCGCCACGGTTCCGCCCGTCATCGATGGGGCGCTAGGGGTTGGGGAATGGGAGGACGCCTCCGCTGTCAACCTCTCCCGGACCTTCGGGAACACGCTACCGGGTTTCCTCCTCGTAAAGAACGACGATGAGTTCTTGTACGTGGCGTTCGACGCCATCGGAGACGTCTCAGAGGGAGCCCTCGACACGGCCCGCATCGCCTTTGACACGGGCAACGACAGGATCCAGACGGACGGGCACGAGGACGAGTTTGTGCACGGGGGGCAAGCGCCCTATGGCCAAGCGCACTATGTGATCGGACCGGAGAACTGGCGCTTGGAGGATGCACCTTACAGCGGGGATTCGTCCGAGCAGGGAGGGTTAGCTAGCGCGTGGGGGTTCGGTCCCAGTGAGAGAAGCCCGCTTGCCCACCGCCTATACGAGTTCGCGATCCCCCTGGCTCTCCTAGGACTCGCTCCCGGGGAGAGGGTGGGCTTCCTGGCCGGCGGTCACAGCCCGACCCTTTCCTTCGGACCCGGCCTCTGGGATTCCACGAGTGGCCGCTTCAGCAGCTGGCCGGTGGGCCGACCCGGAGGGATGTTCCTCTCCGAGTATGCCACCTTGACTCTCGCGGACACGAGACCGACCATTGCCATTTCCGCTCCCGCCGAGGCCAGATTCTACGCTTCGAAGGACGTGTTCGTCACGTGGTCGGCCGGGGACGTCGGTTCGGGCATCGATCGCTTCCATCTGAACATCGACGACGGCACACCCGTTCAATTGGGGCCCGCCGTGAGGGGCCACGTGTTCCAGACACTCGACGACGGGCCGCATCGAGTAGACGCCACTGTCTTCGACGTGGCCGGGTACTCCCGGGTGGACACCGTGAACTTCACGGTGGACACCACACCCCCCACGGTCTCGATCCCGATCGCGGCCCGGCACAACATCTTCCACGTCCGGGACCTGATTGTCTTCTTCACGGCCGTGGATGAGACCTCAGGAATCGACCGAATCGAGGTGAGTCTGGATGGCGATTCGGGGGAGGTCTTGCCCCCGACGGCTACGGGTCACGTCCTGAAAGAACTGCCTGACGGTGTTCATACCATCACAGTCACCGCAACCGACCATGCGGGAAATTCTCAGAGTTCCTCGGCCGAATTTACAGTGGACACCAACCCCTTCAGCCTCACCGGACCGTATGGCCCGACGCCTCTGGTTGGGACGGTTCTCACAGTCACCGCGTCTCTCATCGTTCTGCTCGTCATGCTGCGGAGGCGTCTCGGCTCCGGTTGAGTCCCCTCAGGTCGATAGCGACTGGCTTGGAGGGGGATCTAGGGACCGCTGAGACGCCCGATACACCGACCAGAACAGGAGCAGAGCCAAGGCGGAGGGGGCAACAAAGACTTCATTGAATTCCTGGAGGGGGAGGTCAGTCCACATCGAGGCGAGCGCGAGGGCAAAGGTGACAATTGCGCTGAGGACAAAGAGCACAACGGCGAGATTTAGTCGAGACATGAGCCTCTCTGGAGCGAGGGACACCACGACGTAGTAGAGGAGGAGGGCGAGAAGAAAAGCGAGGATAATTCCGATGCCAAGCGATAACACAACCCTCACCGCCTGAAGGGTTCGGAATGCATCGAGCGCTAGGGCCGTGGGGAGAAGGAAGGGCAAGAACAGGGTGACGGCCCACCCGGTGATGAGGGCAACGATGCTGCCGAGTAGGAGGAGAAAGCTCCTCTTCAGGTTCCTGTCACGGACAGATCCAGGTTCGCCCCGATGCCGATACATGGTCGAGAATCCTAGAAGAAAGATGATGGCAGACGTCGCTGAGAGAAGCGTGGCTGGCAGGGTGAACAAGAATAGGTAAAATGAGTACGCCGGAATGTAGGGCTCTTGAAGAAGAATGATTCGGAGGACGAAGGCACTCGAAACACCCGCAAGAATTGCCCCGAGGTACAGCAAGAGAGCCCAACTGGCGAGTCTGAGCCCCCATTGGGTCTCGGTCTCTTC
>JAZGDV010000058.1:0-4923 GCA_036478175.1 Thermoplasmata archaeon | reverse complement strand
CCCGGAGCGGACCGGTTAGCCCCGGCCCATAGACGAGGCCGGGTTGAACGACGATCAACGGCAGCCCCGCCTCCATCATGGGCTCCGCGACCTGGACCTGGGCCATCCACTTCGTCCGATCGTACTCGCTGGGGAATCGACCCTCGGCACGGTACGTCTCGTCGACGACCTTTCCATGCGTGTCGCCGAAGGCGGCGAGGGAACTGGTGTAGACCCCGCGAGGAATCTCCAGCTCCTTCATGAGTTCAAGTACGTTTCGCGTTCCGTCCACGTTAACCGGCACGGCCGCGCGCCGGTCCCAGGCTCCGATTTTGAACCAGGCGGCAAGGTGAAACACGCCGTCGGCCCCCTCCATCGGGGCGCGCATGCTCTCCCGATCCGTGACGTCGCCCTTGTGAACATCCACGCCCAGATCAGCCAGAGGACGCGCCGCCGGCGGCGTGCGGACGAGGGCCGCGACCTCGTGTCCGCCTTCGGCGAGCTGGCGGACGAGACGACTGCCGATGAACCCGGTGGCGCCCGTCACAAAGTACCGCATACGCTCTCAACTCGTCCTTCGCAGAGGCCAAGGAGCCACATCTATAAGGGAATTTCAGCCACCGAGGGACTCCCTTGGCAGTGCAAGGAGGGCTGGTACCGGACCGGGATACGCCGAGGAGGGAGGAGCATGACTCTCGAAGAAGGAAGGGAAGCATTGAGGCGGGACGGAGTGCCTGGGAGAATCGCAACTGGAACGCGTTTGACGCGGCCCACGCGGAGTCGGTGGTTGTCTATTCCCCCATGACGCCTGAGCCGACGAAGGGGCGGGAGGCCCATCTGGCGGCGGTCCGGGGAATGGCGGAGGCCTTCCCGGACGCGAAGGTCGAGGAGACGGGGATCTTTGGATCGGGGGATTGGATCTGCGCCGAGCAGGTCATGACAGGGACCCACACGGGCCTCCTGACGGGTTCAGGGGGACAGGAAGTTCCCGCCACGAATAGGCCGATTCGTCTCAACATGCTGACAGTGGGCAAGGTCGTGAACAGCGGGATTGCCGAGGAGCACGTCTACTTCGACAACTTGGGCCTCCTGGCCCAACTCGGTATCCTGCCGGAAGAGTAGGGTATCCTGCCGCTACGTAGGTATTGGCCGCTCCCGAGTAGGCCGCACAGGCCTACCCGCGAACCACTCTCTCCCTTGATACTGAGTCCAGCACTTACTTATCCACGCGCCGACGCAAGTCATCCCGGGAGCGCGAGAGCGTGATCACCGCGAAGCATGACTCCCGCCGGCAGTACCTGATTTTCTGGTGGCTCGATCAGACCCCCTACGTAGCGCGCTTTGAGAACGAGATGGAGGCCGATTCCGCTGCCCGCGTCCGGAACGCCCTCCTGTTGGAGATTGGGGAGGACGGAGAGGTTGCGCAGATCCTGGATTACTACCGCCGCGACGAGGAGGGCAACCCGATGCCGGCGGTGTGGAGGGAACTCTCCGGAGGCCACCGTCGGAGGGGCCTCACCGCCCTCCGCATTCCCGTCTGACCTAGGGCTGATGCAATCACCCTGGGGTGCCTAGCCGCTTCCCTCGATCGACTTCTTCTCCCCTTCCTTCAGCGTGACCGCCATCTGAGGTGGCGGGATCACAATGCCCGCCTCCGTCAGTCGTCGCACGATGGTCTCGTTGACCTGGCCTCGGACCCAATTGAGTCTGTCGGCGTCGCTGACCCAAAACTTCATCCTGAAGATTGACGCGGAATCAGTGAACTCCTTCGGGATTGCATACGGCTCACGTCACGGGTTGTCCGAGATGACCCAAGGATTCTCCTTTGCCGCGTCTGCGAGGATGGCCTTCACGGTCTCCACCTCGGAGCCGTACTCCACACCCACCGTAGTGCTCTGCCGGATGACAAGGACGAGGACCAAGAGGAGCGGAAGCCCGTAGCACAGGCGTTTCACGGTCAAGCGGGCCCTTTTCCTGACTGGGCAGATAGATGCGGGCGTCGGTTCTTACTCGCCTTCCTTTGCTCAACATATTAGAGGTTCCCAGCCCTCTCGATCGTGGATGCAAGGGAGGCGGCGTGGGGGGGCCGTTCTGGCTCTGGGCGTGCTGCTGATCGCCGCCCTCACGAATCTCCCGCTCCCGGCCCTCATTTCGGTACACTCACTTCTGCCTGAGGAATCGCCCTTTTCAGATCCGCGAGCGGTCGGCATGCGAGACCCCGTCGAGGTGGTTCTCGCGGTCTCCCCCCTGCCTCATCTTGGGCGTCCGAGTGATCTTCAGATCCGACTCTCCAGTGTCTGGAGCGATCTCTCAGACGTGACCGTCGAGATCGAGGTTTCCGAGGGATTGTGGGTGTCTGGCGATCGAAACATGCCTCACGAACTTCCCCTGGGGGAAGAGAGAACGGTGGGCCTGTCCGTCTTCCCGCTCGCTTCGGGTCTCTCGCGCGTCACGGTGTGGGTCCGGGGCATGTCCCTCGAGTTCGGACGGGTCGGAGGCCACGCCGTCATCTTTCTGGATGTACCAACGCGGGGACCCGGCGCGTTCCTGCTGGGAAACCCTCCGGTGGAGTCTGCCTCGGGGACTGCAGAGCAGATTGCGAGCCCTCTCACGGGGCGGAGGGTGAGTGGCCCGGCCCTACGTCCTTACCCCGCGACGGCCTTTGGATCGGGGGGGCAGGAGATCCGGAGTGAAGGGGTCTCCCTCGGGCCTCGGTCGCACGCCTCCTTCAACGTAACGGGGCAATGGAACTACTGGCAGGAGGATGACGTCACGACGAGCTCGCAACGGTGGGCCACCGTCGAAGTCTGGGACGAGGATGCCGGCGTCGATGAACTTCTCTGGACCGGCGTAACGGACGGGGAGGGCAACTTCACGTCCGCCAAGATTCCGAGAGCGGAGGAGCCCGGCCAGGGAAACCAGGACGTGTACGTGCGTTTCGTCGCCTGCAACTCGGCGGTTTGTGTCCAGACAACCGATGGGACGAACTACAGCTGGCAGACCGAGACTGTGACCGTTGCCGCCGAGGACGCCCTCTCTTTCGGTTCCCGCGCTCCCGAAACCAACCAATTCGCGCCGCGGCCCTTCCAATACATCAACAACGCGTGGGACTACGCGGTCAACCTCGGTGGGTTGGGTCCGATCCTGGGTCAAGTCCACGTCCTCATACCAGGCCCCTGCACTTTCTACACCCTCTCAGACGACACGATTCACCTCTGCGCCGACGGGGTGGACGACAAGAGTCCCGATGACGTGGCCCACGAGTACGCCCACTACGTCCAGGACAAGATGTACGGCGACAGCTTCTGGCCTAGCCCCGGCGGCATCCACTTCGCCTGCGAGGACGGACAGCATCGGGGTCTCTCTTGGACGGAGGGCTTCGCCGACTTCTTTGGCCCCCGGTCCCACCAGGAGATCGTCGATCCCCAGGACCACTTCTACAGCCGACCCTGGGACGGATCCCTCTTCTCCCTGGACCTCGAGAGCTCTCTGATCTGCCCCTCCACCGTCGAGGGGGATGACAACGAATTGCGGGTCGCGACCGCCCTCTGGGATCTCGCCGACGGCGCCGACGACGGGCTCCTTGACGTGGGCATTCGGCACTCCCCCGCCGCGCTGTTCGGGGCCATCACCGGGTGCGATCAGGCCACCTACCGCGACCTCTACGATGGGGGACAGTGCAACTGGATTGATCGGGGGAATCCCCGGTTCGACTTTCTGGCCACCGGCTTCCAGAACACGATCGACTACAACCTGGAACCCGTGGCCGAGGTCACCGCTCCGTCCGCTTTCGCATGGGTGCGGGGGAGCGTCGTTGCCACCGCGAACGCGGCGGATCCGGATGGCAATGTGACGAGCGTGGAGTTTCGTGTGTCCGCGAGCGCATTCTGCACCAACTTCGAGCTTCCGACGGTGATTGACACCTCGCCCCCGTATGACGCCACGCTGGACATCACCCTCCTTGCGGATGCCTCCCACTACTGGGTCTGTGCGCGGGCCACCGACGAAATGGAAGCGGGGGCGTGGGCCGCCTCCTCGCAGAGTTTGGGCCTCGACACCACGCCACCCGCCTCCAGGGCGGCCGTGGAGGGAATCCTCGGCGTCGAGGGCTGGTACGTTGCCCCCGTCATAGTCGAACTGCAAGCCTCCGACACAACCAGCGGGGTGGCCTCTCTCTCCTATCGACTGGACGGGGGGGAGGTCCGCGTGTACACCGACCCCTTCCCTATCCAGGGGGACGGCATCCACACCGTGGCGTTCTTCGCCATTGACGTCGCGGGCAATGTGGAGAGCATCCAGCCCCTCCTGGTCTTCATCGACACGGGACCGCCCCTCGTTCAGATCCTTCAACCCACGGCAGGCACCTACATCGGACAGCCCGTGGTCACTCTTACCTGGTCCGTCACCGACTCCGGGGCCGGGGTGGCATCGTGCTCCGTGCGATTGGACGGCGGCCCCCCCATCCTGGTTCAGGGCGATCCGACGTTCACCTTCACCGACGTCGCGGATGGTCCGCACCAGGCGACCGTCAGCTGCGAGGATCGAGTCGAACGGTCCGCCGAGGTCGAGGTGGCCTTCACGGTCGACACGAATCCCCTCAGCCTGACAGGTCCCTTCGGACCCACGGTTGTGATGGGCATCGTGGGTCTCGCGATTCTCGTTGTTGCTTTCCTCCTAAGCCGACGGAAGTAGTGCCGCGTGGCCAGTCACCGACCACCGGGGCGCGAAAGGTTTATCGAGACACGGGTCGTCCTGGCTTTCGCCTCTCGGGCAGCCGGCCTGAAGGCGATCCGGTGGGGAGCCCAAGCCAACCGCATTTCGCCTGACTTTGAAAGACGCGCCCGGCGCGCTAGCCCACGTGACCGGCGCTCTCGCAGAGCGCGGCATCAACCTCGAGGCCTCGGGAGGGGAGACGGTCGGCGGCGAGGGCCGCGTTACCCTGCT
>JAZGDV010000057.1:0-2555 GCA_036478175.1 Thermoplasmata archaeon | reverse complement strand
CAATTCCCCGATGATCTCCCGCAAGGCGATGATCTGGGCCCGCTGGGACTGGCTGAGCCCCGTGGCCACGATGTCGATGTCGAAGCCCCCCTCGATGCCCGTCACGCGCTCCAGCCAGTACTCGGCAATGCGCACGGACCGCTCTGCATCCTCTACCTCCACGTTGGGGCTGAGACGGGCGCGGGCGCTGGCCTCGGCGAGTCGGATGAAGGCCTCCAGCTGTCGAGGCGTGATCGGGACCGTGCCTGTTTCGCCCTCTCCTTGCTTCCGAATCTCGAGATACTTGTCCTGGATGACCTGCATCGCCTCGGGCGTCAGAACGGGATAGACGCGCTTGGCGTAGGCGATGTATTTCCGCAGGAAAGTGGGCTCGAAGTAAGGAAGGAATGCCTCGTCCATTTCCTCCGGGCGTATGTCGCGTCGATGGGACTCCGCCTGACGTATTTTTGCTCCTGCGAGGTGCCCCCGAAGGATGTGCTCCGCCATCGCACGGTCGACCTGCGCCTGCGGTTTATCCAAGATGGGGAAGATGGTGTCGAACCGCGAGTTGTGACACACAATTCCGCCATTTCCAGCTACGAAATTTTCGCGACCTGGGGTAGAGAGGTCGTACACGTAGGGGCCGCTAGCCTCGACCGACTCGACCGACTTCACGCGAGCAAAGGCGAGGTCGCCCTCGATGAGGCGGTTTAGCCTGTCCACGTCAGCAAGGAGCCTCTCTCCCTTGGCTGAAAGTCGATATCGGTACCTCCAGGAGTATGACTTGCCCTTGGCGTTGATTGTCTCACGCTCGACCCAGCCCCGACTCACCATCCGTTGCAGGTAAACCCTTGCGTGCTCGCGATGTGCAGTCTCCTCAAACAGCACAGAAGCCTCTGACGTCGTTATCGGGCTTCTCAACAGACGAAGTCGTTTCAGTCTCTTCCTGACCGTGGGCCTTTGGAGGAGATTTCGCTGCATCGAGGGGCCGAGCCGGGGATCGCTCGCTGTCTTTCCATACCCGCCTGCAAATGGCGCTCCCAGGATTTCCTTCAGCAGAGGAACCACGGGGCGGTAGGGCACCATCCGATGGCGGCCGCGATTTCTCAATCGGTCCTCCTGATAGGGATTGGGACTCACTAGGAGGTAGCCCGAGCTGGTAGCCTGGTGCCCGTCGGGAAATGTCGCCGTGTGTTCCTTGATGCGGAACAGGCTCCCAACCAGTCGGTTCTGCGAGAGCAAGTAGAGAATGTCTGAGGCGAGGCGCCGACTCACGGTTCCGCCTCGGTCCCCTCGGAGCCAGCCCACGAGAAACTCCCTTTGCATTACCTGGGGGACATTGAACACGATGTCAGGGACCCGCTTGTTCCACGCCCCCCGTGGGAGTCTCAGGACTCTTTCCAGGAAGAGATACAGGATTTTGTCCGAGATGGCGACCTTCACGGCCCCGTTGTCAGGACGGGTCCGGGGCTCGATCCCAAACAAGTCCTGGCAGATGCTCTTGACGTCTTCGACGTATTCATCCTCGCTGCGGTTGAATGAAAGGGAAATCATGAAACTCTTGGAGGTGGAGATTGTCAGTGAGCCTTCGGCGATGTAGTATCCCAGGAATCGCATCAACTTCTCATTGACGGGGATGACCCCTGGAAGGGCTCGTCCGCCGCCTGCGTTTACCAGGGTGCATCTTGAGAGGTCCGCATCGTCAACGCCTGCGGCGTACCGAAGCGGAAGAATGCCTCGATGGACCCAGTACTTTCTTTCCTTTGGAATCTCACTCTCCAGTTGGGCGAATACCTCGGCCGGTACATCGTGGAGGTATACCGTCCTGGTAGCTTCCTCCGGGAGGTTGAGAAGTTCCCGGATGAGGTTGATTGGCCGCGGGGCTGCGGTACTATTCGGCGGCAATGAGCCCGGGATCACGACGTAGTCGTCCGGCTGAAGCTGCGAGGTGGCCTTAGTCTGCACGACACCGTCTTCGAACACGTACACCGAGTGACCACGGGTGAGCCGAATCGTTCGGCCCGAGTCTAAGGTTACCCTGAGTAGAGACGCCGAATGTCGGTGCCGGAACACGTAGCGAACCGGTGACCACGAGATCCTGAAAGTGTGTGGGTCAAAGGCAGCGACTTCCAGACTCCCCTCTTCGGGACGGACCGGTATCCCCTCTTCTCCTTCGTTGTAATACGGGTCCACGAGAGTACCGATGGTCTGTGTTCGAACGACTCCATTGCGTCGAACCATTACCGGCTCGTCACCGTCTACCGAGAGCAAGGTAGGCGGCAAATCTATCTGCTCCGATATATATTTCCCAGAGTCAAAGCGGCCGAAGGTCGGGTTGGCGGCAGCGAGGATCGAGGTCCGCGTCTGCAGGGTCGCCGTGATTCCGGCCTTCGCGATGTGGACTGTCTGCTGTTCCATCGCGTTGTGGATGCTCGAACGGTCCTGCTCATTCATCTTCTCAATCTCGTCGATGGCCACGAGGCCCCGATCGGCGAGGACCAACGCCCCGGCCTCCAGTGTCCAGCGCCCCTCTCCAAACTCATCTCGTACGGCCGCCGCGACCAAGCCGGCGGGCG
>JAZGDV010000056.1:0-3931 GCA_036478175.1 Thermoplasmata archaeon | reverse complement strand
CTTAGCCCCCAATGCGGAAGACGGACGTCCCACACACCGGGCAGGTTCCCTTGGTGGCAGGCTTGCCGTTCTTCATGGTGATCCGCTGGGGGTTTTGAATCTCTCGCTTGGCCCTACACTTCACGCAGTAGGCTTCGACCATAGCTGACCAGGCACGGCATTAGTGTTCCATTTATAAATGCTTCGGTCGTCATTCTCAATCTAGACAACCAGAAACGGGCTCCAAAGATTATATACGGACTCCGCTAGTGGTTCGAGGGAGCCTTTTTGCCGCTCTCGGAGGCGTCGTTATCACCCTCATCGAGGATCTGGTGATCCGCAAGGTGCTGGACAGCCGGGGGAACCCCACCGTGGAGGTGGATGTCCATACCACCAACGGCTTTGGTCGGTTCTCCGCCCCGAGCGGGGCGAGCACGGGGGCCCACGAGGCCGTCGCTTTCCCGGAGGGGAAGGTGGATTTGGCCATGGAGCGCTTTGACAGCCACGTGGTCCCCAAGGTCCTGGGCCTCGACGCCATCTTCCAGGACGAGGTGGACGACGTCCTGCGGGAAACGGACGGGACGGCCGACTTCTCCTTCCTAGGGGCGAACGTGGCCGTGGCTACCTCCCTGGCGGCCGCGAAGGCGACGTCCAACGCCCTATCCCTCCCCCTCTACCGGTACCTGGGGGGCATGACCGCCAACCGGATGCCGCGACCGTTCGGTAACCTCCTCGGTGGCGGAGCCCATGCGCCCGGAGGCACCGTCATCCAGGAGTTCTTGAGCGTGGCCCAGGGCCCCACGGCCGCCGATTCCGTCCGGGCGAACGCGAAGGCCCACGCCCTGGTTGGGGAGACCTTACGGGCCAAGCTTCCCACGACCGCCATCGGCCGCGGCGACGAGGGAGCGTGGACTGCGGCGATCGAAGACGAGGTGGCCCTGCGCCTCGTGGCCGACGCCTGCTCCCAGATCCAGGACGAGCTCGGTTTCCCTTGCAGCCCCGCCTTGGACATGGCCGCTTCCGAGTTCTACCGGAAGGGGGAGTATCACTACCGGGATCGCACCCGAACTCCGGAGGAACAGGTGGTGTACGTGGCGGAGTTGGTGGACGAGTACCACCTCTACGCCGTGGAGGACCCTCTGGAACAGGACGACTTCGGCGGCTTTGGCGAGCTGACCTCCCTCGTGGGGGACCGCTGCCTTATTATCGGGGACGACCTCTTCGTGACGAACGTGGATCGCATCCGAGCCGGGGTCGAGGCCGGGTCCGCCAACGGTGCGCTCATCAAGCCCAACCAGATTGGGACGCTCACCGACACCTGGATGGCGGTAGACTACGCCCACGGCCATGGCCTCCAGACGGTCCTCTCCCATCGCAGCGGAGAGACCACCGACGCGACCATCGCGCACCTGGCGGTCGCCTTCCGCTGCGAGGGTATCAAGACGGGTGCCGTCGGGGGCGAGCGGATCGCCAAACTGAACGAACTCATTCGGATCGAAGAGGAGCTAACCTGAGTGGCCGAAACAACGGAGACGAAGAGCGAAGAGACAGGACCCCTGCTGATCTCGGAGGACGAGTACCTCACCAGCGGGATCCACATTGGCACCCAGCAGAAGAGCAGCGACATGAAGGGCTTCATCTACAAGGTTCGAACCGATGGCCTCTACGTCCTGGACATCAAACAGACAGACTCGCGGATTCGGGATGCCGCCACCTTCCTCGCCACTTACGATCCGGAGGAAATTCTCGTTGTGGCAGCGCGCCAGTACGGCCAGAAGCCCGTCAAGATCTTCGCGGAAACCATCGGGTCGAAGGCCTTCCCCGGCCGGTTTGTCCCGGGAACCCTCACGAATCCTGAGCTGCCCCAGTTCTCCGAGCCCCGGGTGATCCTGATCACGGATCCGGCCGCAGATCAGCAGGCCTTGCGGGAAGCGGTCAACGTCGGAATCCCGGTCGTGGCCCTCAGCGACGCGAACAACGAGACCAAGTACGTGGACCTCGTGATTCCCACGAACAACAAGGGGAGACGAGCCCTGGCCACGGTATATTGGCTCCTGGCTCGGGAGTTGCTGAAGGCGCGGGGCCTCCTCAAGAACAACAACGAGTTCCAGCGGACCATCGAAGACTTCGAAGCCACGCTCTAGGGCTCCAATGCGACCGCCTGCGGTGGCCGGACAGTTCTACCCAGCGGACAAGGAGGCTCTGATCACCGAGATTGAGGCCTGCTACGCCTCCCCTCTCGGTCCCGGCCGGCTCCCGGGCCGACGCGGGAAGAAGCGGAGCCTGGTAGGCCTGGTGGTGCCCCATGCGGGCTACATGTACTCAGGACCCGTCGCCGCTCACGCCTACCTGGCACTGGCCGAAGACGGGCTGCCGGACACCTTCGTCATCCTGGGGCCCAACCACACGGGTCACGGTCTTCCGCTCGCGGTCGCGACGGACGACTTCCAGACTCCCCTCGGCGTGGCCAGAGTGGACACAGACCTCGCCGAGGAGCTCATGCAGGGACTCATCGAGGGGGACATGGAGGCGCACCGCTACGAGCACTCCTTGGAGGTCCAGATCCCCTTCCTGCAGCACCTAGGGCCCGAAGTCTCCATGGTGGCGCTCTGCATGGGTGTCCAGGACTACCAGGCGGCCTTCGAGGTAGGGGCGCGGGTCCGAGACGTCTTGAAGGGTCGCGATGCCCTGGTCCTGGCTTCCACCGACTTCTCCCACTACGTGCCGCCGGAGGTCGCCGCCGCCAAGGACCGCCAGGCCATCGACCGGATTCTGGCGGGGGACCCGAAGGCGTTCCTGAACGCGGTCGAAAGGGAACACATCAGCATGTGCGGCCCCGGCCCGGTGGCAGCCGCACTGGTCGCCTTGGAGGGCGCGAAGGGCGAGCTATTGAGGTACGGACACTCCGGGGAGATCGCGCCCATGCGAGACGTGGTGGGGTATGGGGCCATTACTCTCCGGAAGTAGCTTCGTCGATCCAGCGGAGATAGTCCGCTGAGCCCGTCTCCATCGCGTAGGCCACGACGCACGGCACCTCATAGGAATGGGCGTCGCGCGCGGCTGTGATGGCCCGTTCCACGAGTTCTCGGCGCGTCTTCATGATGACTGCAACCTCCTGCACTTCCTCAATTTTCCCTTTCCAGCGATAGATGGACTGGATGGGGAAGATGTTCCCGCACGCGACAAGACCTTTCTCGACCAGGCCCAGAACGAGGGATCGAGCCTCCGCCGCGTCCCCCGCGGTCATGTAGAGCATCGCATACATAGGGAGGGCCAGGCGCACCCCCCTCATATGAACTCACCCTGGGCACAATTATCACTCGTGAGAACAGTCCCGCTACCCTTTTACCAAATTTCGGGTCTAGAGAAGGGACGAGGCTCTTGAGCGTCGTCACCTTCCGGGAGATGCGAGAGACACTCGTCGTACTCCTCGGTCGCCGGGGCATGGGCCCCCACGAGGTGGGCGAGCTCGCCGAGTATCTCCTCGGGTTCTTCGGGTATGGAACGGAGGTCGTGGACAACGTCCTCCAGCCGGCGGACCGGGACGTGTTCTACATGCTGGAGGAAGAGGGACTCCTAGGGACGCGCCAGGAGGAGGTCCTCGTGACACCCGGCAAGCTGTGGCGCCTCCACTACTGGATCCTCCGCGTGGACCGCGTCAAGCACGCCCTCCAGGAGGGTGGCGACGAGGCCGAGGGGCATGAGGCGCTCTACGAGAACATGGCGGATGAGGTGTGGGTGCGCCGTCAGGCTTCCTGACCGGGGAACCTTTTAAGCGAGGAGTGGAGTGTGAGAACGGGTTGACGTTTCACGAGATTACCATTGTTTTCCTCGCCTTTGCCGGCTGGATTCTCGGCCTGTACCTCCTAGAACGGTGGGGGCTGCTGAGTCGCGTGGGCCTGACCTTGATGGGCCCCTTCCTCATGGCGAAGACTCTCCGGGGTCGGGCCCT
>JAZGDV010000055.1:0-3099 GCA_036478175.1 Thermoplasmata archaeon | reverse complement strand
GGTACTGGACTGTGCGCCAGTAAGTCAGTTTCAGCGGCTTCCAGGCGGGGACAGTGGGGCTCTCGTTGGGCCTTCATGCAAGCCGCCAATTAAGCGGCAAGGTACTACGCTCACGTCTGTTGCTTTGGTGACCTCAAAATGGGAGGCGGGCGACCATTTCGGATCGCCTCCCCATGTCGCCATGGGGGTCGGACTATCTCATCATCGTGGATGCGATGTCCGGCGTATAGTCTCTGAGGATTCTGGATCCCGACTGCTTTGACGGACTCCAGCCTTTCCTGCTGATTGCCTGCACCCATCGCATTGTCACTGGCCCGAAGGCCAGTAGCGTGGGATTCTCAGGTTTCCCAGCATATAGCCGGATTTTACTAAGGCAGATTGCGTCCACCTTAAGAGGGTCAGAGTTACCCCCGCCGTTTACCGGCCCTTCCTCCGGTTGAACCCGGTCTTCAGGTACCGGCACTGGGCAGGCTTCAACGGCAATACACACCCTTTCGGGCTAGCTGCCGCCTATGTTTTTATTAAACAGTCGGAGCCCCCTAGTCACTGCGACCAGCCACTCGCGTGACTGGCACCCCTTCTACCAAAGGTACGGGGCTAATTTGCCGAGTTCCCTCGCCTGGATTACACCGACGCGCCTTGGGCTTCTCACCCAGGGGCACCTGTGTCGGTTCTCGGTACGGATCCGCCGGATGGCCCCAAGGCCCTTTTCACGGGCACCGGGGATCGGCCGAAGAGGACTTGCGCCCTCCTTATCGCGCCTTCGCCCCCGTCTCGCCATTACGGCACTCAGGAGGGTTCGACGCTTCAACGCAGTGGCTACCACGCTCGACCTGCCCCGATGCGTCAGGCCTTGGGCAGGGTCCGGTGGAGTGCAGGAATATTGACCTGCTTCCCTTTCGACCGTCTCGATTAAGGACGGCCTTAGGATCGACTAACCCTCGGCTGACGAACATTGCCGAGGAACCCTAGCCCCTACGGCGGTGCCGATTCTCACGGCACTTTGCTCCTACTACTGCCAGGATTCTCGTTCGAACGCGGTCCACGGGACCTCACGACCCCGCTTCGACCCGCGCACGACGCCTCCCTACCAAATCGCCTTTCGGCGTCCTGAGGTATCGGCGGTCGGCTTAGCCCCGTCCATTTTCGGTGCCCGTGGTCTCGGCGGGTGAGCTGTTACGCTTTCTTTGAAGGGTGGCTGCTTCTAAGCCTACCTCCCCGCTGTTTGGGACCATGGACTCCCTTTGATACACTGAGCCGACGCTTAGGGGCCTTAACCTCAGGCCGGGTTCTTACCCTTGCGGACGTGGAGCTTACCCCACACGCCCTCACTCCCGGGGTCTACGACGACGGCAGATTCGGAGTTTGACAGGGCGCCGAGGGATTTCTCCCCCTAAACGCTCAATCCGTAGCTCTACCCCACCGTCAGCCTCGCCCGAGGTCTACCTGCGAGTAGTTTCGGGAGGAACCAGCTATTCCCAGTCTAGATTGGCCTTTTACCCCTACACCCAGGTCATCGGAGCGATTTGCACATCAGCACCCGTTCGGTCCTCCACCTCCCTTTCGGGAGGCTTCAACCTACCCAGGCGTAGATCGACTGGCTTCGGGTATCCCACCGACGACTCCTGGCGAGCCCACCACGCCCCTCGCCCTTGCGGGTTGCGGGCCTGTTGCTTTCGCTATGGCTTCCCCCCTTCGGGGTTAACCTCGCCGTCGGTCAGAACTCCCTGGCCCGTTTTTCTAAACGGACGATGGGACGCTGCTCCACCTTGCGGCTTCGTCGCTTTCACGCCCCATCAGCCTGCAGCTGTCTGGTTTTAGGCTCTTTGCACCTCCCGTCAAGGGTACTTTGCAGCTTTCGCTCACGCTACTACTGCGCTATCGGTCTCGGGTCGTGTTTAGGGTTGGAAGTCTATGCCTCCCAACTTCCCGCGCGATTTCCGACGCACGGTACTCGGGATCCCTCGAATCTCCCACCTCGCATACCCCTACGGGGCTATCACCCTGTTTCGCGCTCCGTTCCAGGAGACTTCGGGTTCGCGAGGCCGGGAGTGCCGAGGTCCAAACCCCACATCTCCCTCCCCTTACGGAGAGGGATTCGGTTTGCCCTGGGCCCTCTTCGATCGCCTTTACTGAGGGCATCTCGATTGATTTCTTTTCCTCCGCCTACTAAGATGCTTCACTTCGGCGGGTTCCCGCTCCTTACGGAGCATCCCCGAAGGGATGGGAAGTCCCATTCGGTCATCGCCGGATCACAGGTTCCTTGCGCCTACCCGGCGCATTTCGCAGCTTGGCACGACCTTCTTCGGCGCCCGAGCCAAGCCATCCCCCAGACAGCGTGGTCAACCGCAGACTTACTGGCCTGACTAACGTCCAGGTTGCGTATGACCGCCTCACGGATTGCTGTGCAAGCGAGGCAAAGCCCCTCCAGCGTTCTCGACCCTTCCCCGATAAGGCATCCTCACCGGGTGCACCCGCGCTCCTCAACACCAACTCAGGGATGCCAACTCGCGGGCAGAGCCCCCCGCTGAAGAGTCTATCCGATATGGGAGGGCGTCTTTATAAGGATTGTCCCGTGGCTCCGAAGGCTAGATCTTGGGGTGGATCTCCTCCGCCGTGCCCTTCTTCGTCAGGACCTGGGCCAGCTCGGGGGGCAGGCTCACCACGTCCTGCTTCCGAAGGCGGTAGGTCACGTCGAGGCCGACGAAGGGTGGGACGTCTTTGAGGATCCGGAGGAGGACTTGATTCTTGGCCGGGTGTGAAGGGGCTTTCTTCGGCGCGGGGTTGTCGGCCTTGGCCTTCGCGGGCTTCCGAGGCGCCTCAGCGGGCCCCTCTTCCCCTTTCCCGAAGACCCTTCTCCGGCTGGCGTCCAGGACGACCATGAGCTCCTCGAAGCTCTCTGCCTCCAAGGGGGTCAGCACGTCGGTGTCGGTGGTCGCCCCCGCCGCGGCGCTCCAGGCCATGAGGGCCATCTTCCGGCCTCGATACTGCCAGATCTGTTCACGGCGCTTGAGGACCTTCTTGAGCTCGTCCCGCAAGAGGGCCGCCTTCGCGGAATTAGGGTCTTGGGCTGTCTCCTGGGCCAGGTCGGCCTCGAGG
>JAZGDV010000054.1:0-2285 GCA_036478175.1 Thermoplasmata archaeon | reverse complement strand
AACGACGTCGAACGCCTCGCCCGAGAACGCGTTCCGAACGTCCTGAGCGCGCATGCGGTCCCCGAGCACTTCCCGAACCTGGTCTCCGAAGGGATTGGGGGACCGGCCCCGATGAAAGATGGTTACGTCGTGATCCCGACGGAGAAGCTCCTCCACCGTATGGCGACCGATGAATTCGGTCCCCCCTACGACGAGGGTGCGCACCTTGGACGGTACAGGGGGTCCCCTAAAAAGGGAACCGCGTATCCGTTACCGCTGGCCAATAAGTTCCGCGTGTCGGAAGCAGTCCGTCGTATGATCGTTGACCAAGCCTGCGCCTTGCATGTAGGCGTAACAGATCGTTGGGCCGACGAAACGGAAGCCGCGCCGTCGCAGATTCTTGCTCATCGTCCGTGACTCCCCGGTCTCCGGTGGAAGGTCCGCGAGGGAGGCGAATCGGTTCACTTTCGGGCGGCCCCCGACGAAGCGCCAGAGGTAGGCATCAAAGGAGCCGAACTCGTCCCGGACCTCCTGGAACCTCCGGGCGTTGTTGATGGCCGCCTCGAGTTTCATGCGATTTCGGATGATACCGGCATCGGCCAGGAGCCTCTTCATCTTCTCCTGCGTGTAGCGACCTACCCGGGAGGGGTCGAACCCATCCATGGCCCGCCGAAAGTTCTCCCGCTTCCGGAGGACCGTCATCCAGCTCAGCCCCGCCTGCATCCCCTCCAGCACCAGGAACTCGTAGAGGGCACGGTCGTCGTGGAGGGGAACCCCCCACTCTTCGTCGTGGTAGGCCAGCATCAAGGGCTCGGAGAAGCCCCAAGCGCATCGGGTCAGGTCGTCTTCCGGAAACCCCTCTGCCATCCGGCTTCCTCAGTACCTCTCGGGAGGCTCCCACAGCTCCACCCGGTTTCCTTGGGGATCCCTGATCCAGGCGACTCGCCCATACGGGTACTCCTCGACCCGATCCTCAACCTCCACGCCCTCGCGTCGAAGCTGCGCCAGAAGGCCGTCGAGGTCGGCGACGCAGTCGTTGATCATGAAAGGCGACTGAGTGGGCTCGAAGTAGTCCGTATCCCGGGGAAAGGGAGCCCATACCGTGGCGACCTGACGCTCGGGTTCTTCCCCCTCACGCCACTCGAACACCACGGTGCCATCGGGGCGCAACGGAAGGCCCAGGTGGCGTACGTACCACGCCTTCAGCTCGTCAGGATCTCCTGCCTTGAAGAAGACTCCACCAATGCCGGTCACCCGCTTCATGCAACCCTCTCGACCCGACTTCGAAGGTGCCTGGTCCTATATGAGTCCCCCAACGTTCCACAGGCCCAATCCGCCGTCCACTGCGAGGTTTTCGGGGAGGATGAAGACGGTAGCCCCTTGGGCATCCGCAAGCTCGAGACGGTCCTTGGTCACGCATAAGCTGCCCGTGCGGCATCGAGGCGACACCCGTCTTCAGGAAGAATCTTTCTTTCGGGTTCAAGTAGCCCCCGAGGGCATTCAGACCCATGAACGCCAAGCAAGAGATTCTGGACACACGCACACCCAGAAGCGGTGGGATCAAGGTGGTCGACCTGAGTCGGACGCCCCTTCGTAACGCGTCCACCACCCCCCTGCATCACCGCATCCTGGAAGCACTTAAACGGGACGGAGCCGGCATCCTCTCCCAGGACGAACTTCTGGAGAGCGCCGAGGGGTATTCCCCCTCAGAGGTGGAACTCGCCCTCCGTGATCTCTCCCTCCGAGGCCTCGTCCGAGTCCTCTGGCGGGCTCCGTTCCGCTTCATGGCGTTCCTGACGGTGCCCGGACGAGAGGGCCAACTCTACGCGACGCCCCTTCCCGGCGCGGTCTCTGGATAGGAACGAATTGCCGAGATCGTATAGGGCCCGCCGAATCGACGTGCGGGGCTCGTGTGTGATGGAGAGCTGCTGGTTGCCCCTGCCCGGGCAAACACCCGGCGAAGCCCCCGTCCGAGGCGAGGCCGGCGAGAATCTGCAGCCTCGCGACGGAGTTCCGACCAAATCCGATCCCGGTCCGCTCTGGTGTACTCCAGACGGACGAGGGAGACGAGGCTGTTCTCGCGGGAGAGATGCTGCTGTGCCTCGGTCTCCTGCGAAACTACTGCCCCTTCCTCAAGCTTCTCGAGCAGGTCGAGGGGCTCAGGCATCCGAGAGTTGAGGGGGGGACGGCAGCACGAGGGCCAGGGCCGTCTACTTCATCCGCTCCAGAATCTCGTCGGTGGTAACGACCTCTTCGGCGATGAAGCCGTAGTTCGTGTAGGCCGCCTGGGTCGCTTCCGGAGTGAT
>JAZGDV010000053.1:0-8899 GCA_036478175.1 Thermoplasmata archaeon | reverse complement strand
CTCGGTCGCATCGCGGGCATGGTCCAAGAGGAACCGGTGTCCCAGACCCCCCTCCAGCGCCAGCTTGCTCGCTTCGCCAAGCAGCTGGGGCTGGCAATCCTGGCCGTGGTTCTCTTCGTCTTCTTTGTGGGCTACCTCCGGGATCCCGACGCCATCGTCGAGCTGTTCCTAACTGCCGTGGCCCTCGCCGTGGCGGCGATCCCCGAGGCCCTCCCGGCGGTGGTTACCGTAGGCCTCGCGCTCGGGCTTCGGCGAATGGCCCGCCGGAACGCACTCATTCGAAGACTGCCGGCCGTCGAGGCACTTGGGGGGACGACGGTCATTTGCTCTGACAAGACAGGCACGCTGACCACGGGACAGATGAACATCCGAATCGTCGCGGTGGGCGACCGAGAGTATGAGGTCGTGGGGGAGGGCTTTGCCCCGGATGGGGTCTACCGCCTGCAGGGACAGGCGGTCGATCCGACAGATGACGAGGGTCTCATGCGTCTCCTGAGCGCCGCCCTCCTCAACAACGACGCGCGCCTCGTCCAAGAAGGACCCCAGTGGACGGTCCTGGGGGATCCCACGGAAGGTGCCCTCCTCGTCGCCGCGATGCGGGCGGGGCTCCGGACCGAAGTCTTGGAGACGGAGTTGCCCCGGGTGGCGGAGGTCCCTTTCACATCGGAGCGAAAACGGATGACCACCATCCACGCCCCGGTAGACGCCGAGACCATCGCAGAGCTGCGGGCCCGTGGGGACGAAACACTCGAGCTCCTCGGAGAGATTTCGGGGAAAGTGGCCTGGACGAAGGGTGCTCCCGAGGCCGTGTTGGACCGCTGCACGGGTGCGTATTCTGGCGGGCAAACCGTTTCCCTGACGGAGGAGGACCGCGAGACCGTCCTCGAGCGGGCCCAGTCCTTGGCGGGACAGGCGTACCGGGTCTTGGCCCTGGCCTACCGGGAGCTGCCGGACCAGCTCCCTGACCTGGGGGAGGAGACGGTGGAGGCGGACCTGATCTACCTGGGCTTGGTGGGGATGATGGACGCCCCCCGGCAGGATGCGATTGAGGCAGTCCAGCAGGCCAAGGAGGCGGGGATCGAGGTCGTCATGATTACGGGAGACCACCTGCTTACGGCCGAAGCCGTCGCTCGGGAGATGGGCATTCTGGAGGAGGGGGATGAGGTCCTGGCCGCTGCCGACCTCGATCGCCTGACCATGGAGGAGCTGGTGGAGCGGGTAGAGCGTGTCAAGGTCTACGCTCGGGTCTCTCCCGAACATAAGGTCCAGATCGTGAGGGCTTGGAAGCGGAAGGGGGCCGTGGTGGCTATGACCGGAGATGGGGTGAACGACGCCCCGGCCCTTCGGCGCTCCGACATCGGCATCGCCATGGGAATTACGGGGACCGATGTGGCGAAGGAGTCATCAGACGTCGTGCTCACGGACGACAACTTTGCCTCTATTCCCGTGGCCGTCGAAGAGGGGCGTGGGGTTTACGAGAACATTCGGAAGGTCGTCCGGTACCTCCTGAGTACGAATTCGGGCGAGGTCATGATCCTCTTCGCCGCCGCGGCCGTCTTCCTTCCGCTGCCCCTCCTTCCCCTCCAAATCCTATGGATTAACCTCATCACCGACGGCTTCCCCGCTCTCGCCTTAGGGGTCGAGCCCAAAGAGAGAGGCCTGATGGATCGTCCCCCCCGGAACCCCCGGGCCGGGATCCTCTCCGGCAACATGGGCGTTCACATCATCTGGGTAGGTCTCCTTATGACCGCGGGCTCCCTCGGCCTATTCCTATGGGCCCTGGAGCGGGGTGGCTTAGATTATGCCCGATCCCTGACATTCTACACGGTGGCGATGTTCCAGGTCTTCCACGTCCTGGCCATCCGCGTCTCCCGCGCGTCTGTGTTCACGGCAGGTTTCTTCGGAAATCCATGGCTGATCGGGGCCGTCGCGCTGACCGCCGGCCTGCAGCTGGCCGTCATCTACGTCCCCTTCCTTCAGGAGGTTTTCCGAACCGTAGGCCTGCAGCTGGCGGACCTCCTGATCGCCACCTTGGTGGCTTCCAGCGTCTTCTTCGCGGTGGAGATCGAGAAAGGCATCCGGCGCCGGGGGGAAGGCTATACCCCGCTCCGGGTTGAGCAACCCCGTGAAGCCCCTGGAGGTTGACGGGTCCACGGGGGAGGGCGGCGGACAGATCTTCCGCCTCTCGCTGGCCCTGTCGACCCTCACAGGTCGTCGCGTCCGCGTGACCCGCATCCGAGCCGGGCGACCCAAGCCGGGTCTCGCCAGGCAGCACCTAGCGGCCGCAGAGGCCCTGATGGATCTCTGCCGGGGGGACGCCGAGGGATTGGAGCTGGGCTCCACGTCGGTCGCGTTCCGGCCCGGAGGAATCCGCGGCGGACGATTGAACGTGGACGTAGGCACCGCGGGGAGCGTGACGTTGGTCCTGCAGGCGGTCCTGGTTCCGGCCCTCTTCGCCGCCCAGCCGACGACGTTGACGATCCGAGGGGGCACCGACGTGCGTTGGTCCCCGCCGGCGGAGTACACGCGCAGTGTCTTTCTCCCTCTCCTCGCGGGAATGGGAGGAAACGCGTCCTTCCACGTACGACGACGAGGTTATTATCCCCGAGGAGGCGGCCGGGTTCGGGCCGACATCGCGCCGGTGCCATCCCTCACGCCCTTTCCGGGGGAGGCCATGGGCCAGCTCCTGCACATCGGTGGGTATGCCCATGCCTCGAACCTCCCAACACATGTGGCAGAGAGGATGAAGGGGAGGAGTGAGGAGATTTTGGCAGACTTCCAGCCCATCGCCATTGAGACTTTTACCTATGGCGTCCGGGAGGCGGAAGGACGCGGCGGTTCCTTGGTCCTCTGGGCGAAGACGAAAGCGTCCCGCATCGGGGCGAGCGCCATCGCTGAGAAGGGGGTCTCCGCCGAAACCCTGGCGGACCGCGCGGCGAGGGAGCTGCGGAACGACCTCCGATCCGAGGTGACCCTGGATCGTTATGCCGCCGATCAGCTTCTCCCCTACATGGCCCTCGCGTCCGGAACCTCCGTCTTCTGGGTTCGAGAGGTGTCGAACCACCTGAGGACACTGTTCTGGCTCCTTCCCCAGTTCCTCGACGTGAGCATCCAAACCCGGGTAGAAGGAAGACGGACTCGAGTAGAAGTGAATCCTAGCCGTACATGGAGGTCGACCGGGACTCCTTCGGCCGCTGGGCCTCGAGGGCCCGACGGTTGACGGACTTCAGTTGCTGCTCGATGCGGCCCGCCTCGTCGTACAACGGTTTCGTGTCGAGTCCCATCTTCAGGAGGACCTTGTCCACTGTCTCGATGACCCGGGCGGCTGCCCTCGCGTCGGGGAAGTCCGGATGCGCCTCCGAGAGGACGCTGATTACGTCAAAGCCCCGTTTCCGTCCTTCATTGAGGAGAACCCCGGCGACGCCGGTGATGACCCCTTCCTCGAAGATCGGAATCTCGCTATCCTTGAGCATCGTGGTGGTGGCGGCGGTGCTTCCGACACCGTACACACTCACCCGCTCCTGGGTCCCGGACTCTCGGTCCAGAATGAGGCCCTCCGGACAGACGAGTAGGGAGCACCCCTGCGCCTCGGCCCAGTCCAACATGGCGTCGGCGATGTCCTTGATCATCGTCGCGGCCGGCTGGAACTCGGAGATGAAGATGACGACCTTGCGCCCTCCGGTCTCCTGGCCCCCGGCGTAGATACGGACGGGGTGGAGGGGGACGCCACCCTTGACGAGAGCGACGGTGGGGAATTGCGACGAATCCACCACGCCCACCTGTTCGAGGTCAAGGAGGTCCACGAGGTAGTTGGCCACGATGGAGCTCACGAGTCCGACGCTCGGAAAGCCATCGATCAGGACGGAGTCGCGGAGGTCCACCTCTTTGAACAGATGAATGTGCACCCCATCCATGCGTTTCGGGTATCTGGGCACCCCGTATTTAAAATCCCCAGGCCTCGTTCTCCGTTCCGTCCCTGACGCCAATCCTTATTCGGCGGCGTCCCATGGAAACCCGTGGACCGGCCTTTCATCGTCTTGAATATGGCGTCCACCCTGGACGGGAAGATCGGCCTTCCCGGAAAGAGGCCCTTGAAACTCTCCTCCGAGGAGGACTTTGCACGGGTCCACCGTCTCCGGGCAGACGCTCAGGCGGTGGTAGTAGGGATCGAGACGGTCCTGGCGGACGACCCGAAGCTCACCGTGAAGAAAGAGCACGTCCCCGACGGTTCGAGTCCCCTTCGGGTGGTCTTGGATTCCGCCGGGCGTGTGCCGAGAGGGGCTGCGGTGCTGGATGGCTCGACGGCGACCCTGATCGTGACGGCGGAAGACGTCTCGGGGACATTCCCGAACGCCGAGGCTCTCCGGTGCGGCACGGGAGAGGTCGACCTTCTTCGCCTAGTCGGCCATCTCGCCGAGCGAGGGGTCCACCGGATTCTGGTGGAAGGAGGCGGCACCGTGGCTTGGTCCTTCCTGCGAGCGGACCTTGTCGACCGTTTCCACGTCTACATCGCACCTTGGACGATGGGGGACGAACGAGCGCCGAGCCTCCTCGCCGGCAACCGGGCGGACAGCCCAGAGGACATGCGACGGCTCCGCCTGCGCGAAGTGACGGTTCTCGGGGAAGGCCTCTTGGTGACCTACGAACCGGCGCAGAAAGGAGGAGGGACGGAGGAGGGTCGTGGAGGATAGTTCACGATTCCTCTGCGACCACATGCTGGGGACGCTCGCTCGGTGGCTGCGACTCTTGGGGTACGACACCGTCTACCCCGAGGCCTCGCACGATGACGAAATCGCGACCCTTGTCGAGCGCGAGGAACGTGTGCTGCTCACCCGGGACAGGGACCTGGCCGCTCGAAGCCGCCTGAGCGCGCTCTACGTTGTGAGCGACAATCTGGATGCACAGATTCGTCAGGTTCTGACGGAGCTCACGCCTGAGGCGGGGGAACCCATGAGCCGGTGCTCCGTGTGCAACGGAGTTCTGGCCGAGGCCTCGAGGGAGGCGGCAAGACAGGCGGTCCCCGCGGGTGTCTGGGAGCGACACGAGCGTTTCTGGCGGTGTCCTTCGTGCGGCAAACACTACTGGCGCGGGACCCACTGGGACCGCATGCGGCCGAAGATCGAGGAGTATATGTCCCTCGTTGCGCCGGCCCGGGAACGGGCGCCGTCCAAAGCCTGATAAGGCGGCCCTGGATTGCAGGAAAGGTCTCCCGGATGGACGGGTTACTGGTTCTCGAAGACGGACAGGTTCTGAGGGGACCCGCATTTGGAACGGCGGACACCGTCTTCGGGGAGCTTGTTTTCAACACGAACATGACGGGCTATTGCGAGGCCCTGACGGATCCTTCCTACAGCGGCCAGATTCTGCTGATGACCTACCCGCTGATTGGGAACTACGGGGTGGACCCGGGGACCCTGGAATCCGACCGAATCCAAGCTACGGGTTTCGTCGTCCGAGAGCTGTGGCGGGGACCCACCCATCCCAGCTCCGAGAAAGGTCTAGACGCCTTCCTCCGGGAAGAGGGGATTCCCGGGATCGAGGGGGTGGATACTCGTCACCTCACCATCACCACGCGCCTCCATGGTACCCTGCGAGCAGCCCTCTCCACCGAAGGAGCGGATGCGGATGAACTCCTGAAGGAGGTTCGCGCTCGACCCTACCCTGACGTCCACAATCTCGTGGGTCGGGTCAGCTGCGAGCGGCCGATCCGTTTCGAAGGAGAGGACAGTCGCCGCTTCGCCGTGCTGGATTGTGGCGTGAAGGGGGCCATCATCGAATGCCTGCGCGCCTACGGAGAGGTCGTCCAGCTACCCTACGACACCTCGCCCGATTCGATACGCGAACTCGAACCGGACGGACTTGTGGTCTCCAACGGACCCGGGGACCCCGCCCATCCTGCGATGATGTCGACGGTGGTGCCCGCCCTGCGGGAGCTAGCGGAAGAGATGCCGATCCTGGGCATATGCCTGGGCCATCAGCTCCTCGGCCTCGCCTTCGGGGCGGAGACCTACAAGCTCAAGTTCGGCCATCGAGGCGGGAACCAGCCCGTCCGGGAGGTCGTACAGGGTCGAGTCCTGATGACCTCTCAGAATCACGGGTTCGCCGTCCGGGAGGAGACCCTCCCGGACGAGCTGGAGGTCACCCACCTCAATCTCAACGATGGGACGGTGGAGGGATTTCGACACCGGGAGCTGCCCTTGCTCTCAGTGCAGTACCACCCGGAGGCGAGCCCAGGTCCCCACGACAGCCGCTACGTCTTCCACGACTACGTGAAGGAGGTCGACGCGTTTGGGGGAGCCCCGCGGAGGTGAGGACCGCGCCTAAGCAGGAGGGACTCCGGAAGGTCATGGTCATCGGCTCCGGTCCGGTCGTGATCGGACAGGCGGCCGAGTTTGACTACTCCGGGAGCCAGGCCTGTCGCGCCCTGCGGGAGGAGGCCATCGAGGTTGTGCTCGTTAACTCCAACCCGGCCACGATCATGACGGACCCCGACATGGCAGACGCCGTCTACCTGGAGCCCCTGGAGGTAGACTTCCTCGAACGTATCCTCGCGAAGGAACGACCCCAGGGGCTCCTGGCGGGCATGGGGGGCCAGACCGCCCTCAATGCCGCTTCCGAATTGGCCGAACGGGGGGTCCTGAAGCGATATGGCGTCGAGCTCCTCGGTACCACCCTGTCGGCCATCGAGACCTCGGAGGACCGGCAAGCTTTCGCAGCCCTCATGGAACGAATTGGAGAACCGATTCCTCAGAGCTTCTCGTGCGAGAGCTTGGAGGAGGCGCAGCGAGCTGTCACGGAGCTGGGCGGTCTCCCCGTCATCATTCGGCCCGCGTACACCCTCGGGGGCACGGGCAGCGGCATCGCCTCGACCGCCGAAGAGCTGGAGAGAATTGCCTCGATCGGCCTCTCGTATTCCCGCATCCATCAGGTTCTCGTGGAGGAGTGCGTCCTCGGGTGGAAAGAGTATGAGTACGAGGTCATGCGGGACCGGGCGGATAACTGCATCATCATCTGCTCCATGGAGAACCTGGACCCGATGGGGATCCACACGGGGGAGAGCATCGTGGTGGCCCCCGTGCAGACCCTCCGGGACCGGGACCACCAGGCCCTCCGCAGCGCCGCCCTGCGCATCATTCGCGCCCTGGGGATCGCCGGCGGTTGCAACATTCAGTTCGCGGTCAACCCTGAGACCTACGAGTATCGGGTCATCGAGGTGAACCCCCGGGTGTCGCGGTCATCTGCCCTCGCATCGAAGGCCACGGGCTACCCCATCGCCCGCCTCGCCGCCAAGCTGGCGGTGGGCTTCCGCCTGGATGAAATCCCCAACAGCGTGACACGCAAGACCCGGGCCTTCTTCGAGCCCTCCATGGACTATGTGGTGACCAAAATTCCCCGCTGGCCCTACGACAAGTTCCCCAACGCGGAACGGGTGATTGGCACCCAGATGAAGTCGACCGGAGAGGTCATGGCCATCGGGCGGAGCTTCGAGGAGTCCCTTCTCAAGGCGATTCGTTCCTTGGAGGTGGGGAAGGAAGGGCTCGAGCCTGAGGAATGGGACGACGGAGGGCTGGAGGAGGAACTGATCCGGCCGACGGACAAACGGGTCTTCGCGATCGCGGAGGCGTTTCGACGAGGGTGGGACCTCTCACGTCTCGCCGACCTGACCCGATGGGACCCGTTCTTCCTGACGCGCATGCGCCGACTCGTGGAGCTGGAAGCACGAATTCGGGCGGGACCCACGAAGTCGGTCATCCGTCGCGCCAAGGCGACGGGCTTCTCGGATCGTTATCTCGCCAGCATAAGCGGACTCTCCGAGGGAGAGGTGGAGGCACTTCGCGGCCGCGTCGCGTTCAAGGTCGTGGACACCTGCGCCGGGGAGTTCGAGGCCACCACGCCTTACTTCTACTCCTGCCACGGGGAGACCACGGAGGCGGAACCCCTGCCCGGGTCCAAGGTCCTCATTGTCGGGGCGGGACCCATCCGCATCTCCCAAGGCATCGAGTTCGACGGCTGTTGTGTCCACGGGATCATGGCCTTGCGCGAGGAGGGGTACGCCGCCCTCCTGATCAACAACAACCCCGAGACCGTCTCCACCGACTTCGACATCTCCGATCGCCTCTACTTCGATCCTCTGACCCTGGAAGACGTCCTGAACGTCGTCGAGTTCGAGGAGCCAGAGGGGATTATCCTCCAATTCGGCGGGCAGACCTCAGTGAACCTGGCGGTCCCTCTTCAGAGCGCCCTGGAGGAGCGCGGCCTCCCGAGCCGCATCCTCGGCACCTCCCCCGATTCCATGGACATGGCGGAGGATCGGGCCCGCTTCTCGGAACTTCTCGAGACCCTCGGCATCGACCAAGCCCCCTTCGCCACCGGCTTCTCCTTCGAGGAGGTCCGGGAGATTGCCGCCCGCATCGGCTATCCGGTCCTCGTACGGCCCTCCTACGTCCTGGGCGGCCGGGGGATGGAGATCGTCTACGGGGAGGAGGACCTGGAACTGTTCATGACCCGGGCCCACGAGGTGTCCGGCGAACACCCTATCCTGGTGGATAAGTTCCTGACCCACGCCATTGAGGTGGACGTCGATGCAATCTCGGACGGGCACGATGTCTTCATTGGCGGCATCCAAGAGCACATCGAGGAGGCGGGGGTCCACTCCGGAGACGCAGCGTGCGTCCTCCCGCCTCAGACGCTTTCGGAGGATGTCCTTGAGCGGATTCGGAAGATCACGCGTCGGCTTTGCGAGGCGCTCCAGGTGGTTGGGCTCATCAACCTCCAGCTTGCCGTCAAGGACGGTCGCGTGTACGTTCTGGAGGCCAACCCCCGGGCGAGTCGCACCGTCCCCTTCGTTTCCAAGGCGATCGGCATCCCCCTGGCCAAGGTGGCCACGAAGGTCATGCTA
>JAZGDV010000052.1:0-13476 GCA_036478175.1 Thermoplasmata archaeon | reverse complement strand
AAGGTTTACACCCCAAAATCACATCAGATAGATGATACATTGCCGATGTAGACGGTGTTCTCCTCTGCCATCCTTAGCTCCCCTGCCCAAATGGGACCTTCACTATGGCAAAAAATCGTATTTATATATTCTCACGAGGTCGGGAGCCGCGAATCGGGCCGATGCGGGAGATGACCGGCCGCTGATTCTTTATATAGGAATATCCCCCATTCCACGACGATGGCGAAGAAGAAACAGCAGGGTTTCCAGTCCTCGGCGGGTCTCATTCGTTACTTCGATTCCGAGTCGGACAAGTCCCTGAAACTCTCTCCCTATCTCGTGATCGGGATGGCCATCGCCAGCGCGATCATTATCACCGCGGCTTCCTTCATCTGGCCCATGTAGGCCGGATCAATGGGAGCGCCGGGGGGGAGATTTCCGAGGTCCTTTTCGAACTCCCGCGGTGCGAAGCACCAGTAGCTCTCGAGGCTACCGCCTTGGCCTGGCTAGGCTACCCCGGCCCGGAGACGCTTAATAGCCGGCCAGGTCTTAAGGGGAACCCCATGCTCCTCCGGGTCCGCACGCTCCCCGATGGGGAGGACCATAGGATCGAACTCGAGGATGGGGCAACCGGGTTCCAGCTCATGGAGATCCTCGATCGGAACCCGGAGGCCCACCTCCTCTTGCGCGGCCGTCTCCCCATTCCCATGGACGCGCCTCTGGATAACCGGGAGGAGTTTGCGGTGGTCGCGATTGTCTCCGGCGGGGACAAAGCGTCGCGGGGCGCCGAAGGGCAGGACGCCCGCATCGCCCAACCGTATTAAAGGCCCCTCAATTTCCGAGAAGGTCCGATATGCCTCCTACCAAGGACGTCCTGCTGGAATTCCTTGGGCTGGAGGACATCGACGCGTTGTTCGCAGATATTCCCCCGGAGGTCCGAGTGGATAACCTCGATCTACCCACGGGGCTTAGCGAGGCGGAGACCGTTCGGAAGGTTTCCCGCATCCTGGAACGCAATCGCACCGTCGGCGAGGTGACGAGCTACCTGGGTGCGGGGTACTATGACAACTACGTGCCCGCGTTGGTAGACGCCCTCCTCAGCCGGTCCGAGTTTTACACGACGTACACTCCCTATCAGGCGGAGTTGAGCCAGGGACTCCTCCAGGCCCTCTTCGAGTTCCAGAGTCTCGTGTGCGAGCTCACGGGCATGGACGCGGCCAACAGCTCGATGTACGACGCTTCCACCGCCCTCGGCGAGGCCGCTCTGATGGCCCGGCGCATTACGGGAAGGCGCGAGATTGTCATCCCGACCCTGATCGAAGGGGAGAAGAAGGCCGTTCTTGCAAACTATGTTCGAGGCCCCGGGATGCGGGTTCGGGAGGCCGGGTACGACACGGAAGATGGGACCCTTGATCTTGGCCACTTGGAGGAGTCAATCGGAGACGATACAGCCGCCGTTTACGTCGAGGCGCCCAGCTTTCTCGGCCAGCTGGATTCGAAAGTCACGGAGGTCCAGGATGCCCTCTCCGGCGCACTCCTAATCGTTGGGGTTCATCCTCTGGCGCAGGCCGTCCTTCGGCCGCCGGGCGACTACGGGGCGGACATTGTCATCGGGGAAGGCCAGAGTCTGGGAGGCTGGATGAACTTCGGGGGGCCCTCCCTTGGCCTCTTCGCCTGCCGACAGGAGCACATCCGGAAGATGCCGGGGCGCGTCATCGGCCTGACGAAGGATCGGCGTGGGAATCGGGCCTTCACCATGACCCTGCAGACCCGCGAGCAACACATCCGGAAGGGCAAGGCCATGAGCAACATCTGCACCAACGAGTCCCTCCTGGCCGTGGGTGCCACAATCTACCTCGCGTTCCAAGGGGCCCGAGGCCTTCGGAGTCTCGCGACCAATCTCATGGACCGTGCCCGAGAGCTCATGGGTCATCTCGACGGAATTCCTGGCTTCCAGGCCCCCCTCTTCCCCGGGTCCTACTTTAACGAGTTTCCTGTGGCTCACAAGGCTCCCTTCGCTACCCTGCGGGAGCGCCTTGCGCGACGCGGGCTGAACGGCGGCGTGGACCTGTCGACGGTCCTTCCCCAGGCGGCCCCCGCATCCCTCTTTGCGGTCACCGATCGGCACACGCCGGACGACTTCCGAGAGCTGGTTCGGGCGCTGGAGGGAGGCAAGTGACGTTCCGTCAGGCCCGATACGACGAGCCGCTCCTGATTGAACTGCCTCAAGAGGTGGACGGTACGATTGGCCCCACGGCGCGTGTGCCCCAGGACTTGCGTCGAACCGAGCTTGACATCCCGAACTTGGAGGAGTTTCAGGTCGCCCGTCATTTCACCCGACTCTCTCAGATGATCTACGGGACGGACTCGGGATTCTACCCCCTGGGATCCTGTACGATGAAGTACAACCCGAAGTACGCCGAGACCTTGGCCGCGTCCCCGAAGGCGCGTCGACTGCACCCCCAGCAGCCCGAAGAGACGGTGCAAGGGGCCCTCCAGATTCTGTTCGAACTCCAGGAAATGCTCGCCCGAATCGCCGGGATGGACGAGGTCAGCCTGCAGCCGGTGGCAGGGGCCCAAGGGGAGCTCACGGGCCTCCTCATGGCTCGTGCCTACTTCGAGGAGCGGGGAGAGGACCGATCCGAGGTCGTCCTCCCCGATACCGCTCACGGGACCAATTTCGCCAGCGCGACGATGGCAGGTTACGACGTGATCGAGATCCCATCCAAGGAGGGGGTCGTCGATCTGGAGGCCCTGGAGGGCGCGGTCAGCGAGCGGACGGCGGCCTTCATGTTGACCAACCCCAACACCCTGGGAATCTTCGAGTCCGAGGCCCTGACCATCGCGAAGCTGGTCCATGCCCAGGGCGCCCTCCTCTATTACGACGGCGCCAACCTCAACGCCATCCTGGGGAAGACCAACCCCGGGAAGATGGACTTCGATCTGGCTCACTTCAATCTCCACAAGACCTTCTCCACCCCCCACGGAGGCGGGGGGCCCGGTGCCGGACCCGTGGGCGCCCGCGGCCCCCTCACGGAGTTCCTCCCCCTACCCCTCGCCGCCTACGATGGTGTCCGCTATCGCCTCGACCACGCTCGGCCGAAGTCGATCGGCAAGGTGCGGGCGTTCTATGGGAACTTTGGCGTCCTCCTCCGAGCGTATGCATACATCACCAGGATGGGGGCCGACGGTCTCCTCCGCGTCACGGAGCGCGCGGTCCTCCACACCAACTACCTCCGAGCGCGCGTCGAGGAGCACCTCCCCGTTCCCTTCGGAGGACTGCGCAAACACGAGTTCGTGGCGAGCGCCGTCCCCTTGAAGAAAAAGGGGGTGCGCGCGATCGACGTGGCCAAGCGTCTCATCGACTACGGGATCCACCCTCCCACGATCTATTTCCCGGACCTGGTGGAGGAGGCCCTCATGATTGAGCCGACGGAGTCCGTGACCCAGGAGGAACTGGACGCCTTTGTGGATGCGCTCGCGCGGATCAAGGAGGAGGACCCCGAAGTGCTCAGGGCCGCTCCCCAGAATGCCGCCGTGGCCCGAGTCGACGAGGTCTCGGCAGCGAAACACCCTATCCTGAGTTGGGGGATGATGGACCGGTGAGGGATCGGCGCTTTCTCAGGTCTTCCAGCAGCCGGCGGGCCCAATCGAGCTTGCGAAGCTTGACGGCCGTGGGCCGGTCCTTCGGGTTGGGTCGATCGAAATCGAACCCCACGGTCCAAATCTCAAGCGCCCCGAAGTGGTCGGCTAGGAAGGCCGCCCGATCTCCGTCCGTGAACCCGCCGAAGTTGTGGATGGCGTCGAAGGGCTCGGCCTGTGTCGTCCCCACACTGAGCGGCCCGAACGCGGGTGCCCAACGTCGGAGGGCCTCCATGTTGTCCCCGTGGGCGTGTATGGCGACGAGGGCTCCCTGCTCGTGCGCCTCGACCTGGTCCTCGATGCGACCATCCAGGTCCGTCACGACGATGGCGGGCACGATGCCCCGGCGGAGGGCCACGGAGGTGGCCTCGTCCGCCGCCACCACGACCCCCTCGATCCGTCCTAGCTCGTCCCCCAGATTGGGGCCGTTGCCGAGGATCGTAACCACCTTCCCCCGGAGGCGCTCCGCGAGGTCGCGAGGGCCTGCTCGGGGGAATGGAAGAAGCTCGGCGAGAATTCGGGCGGCCTCTTCATCCCGATGCCGATCGAACCCGAAATCTTGGAGGATCTGAAGGTAATGGGGCTCCCATTCCGCCCACTCCATGCCCTGCCTCAGGGCCGCCAGGCATCTTCCCTGAGGGCTTCTCGCTCCTCCGTCCGGCGCAGGAAGGCCGCCACCAGGACGATGGAAATGGCCAGCGCGACCTCGATATAGATCGGGATGAGGACATTCTGCTGGCTGGTCAGGCCGAGGATGGCCGCCGCGAGTTGCAGGCCGGCCGCCGTGACCAGCATGAGGACGACGAACGCCAGCACGACATAGAAGAACGACCTCGCGATCTTACCCTTCGTGAAGTACGCCTGCGCCACCCTGCCTCCTTCGTGGAGCAGGAAGGCGATGATGAAGATCCAGAAACTCTCCTGGAGGAAGATCACGACCATGGTCGCCACGAAGGTCACCGCATCGGCAACCAAGACCTGGGCGAGGGCGAAGGCCACCCGGAACCCAATGAAAGAGGCGGCGAGGAAGGTCATGACGGCCACCATGTCAAACCAGAGCGCGATCCGGCCGGAGGTGAGGGACTCCTTCACGCTCCGGTAATAGCCCGTGAAACGTTGCCAGAGGCTGCGCGGGCTAAGGTAGTCATCGTAGGCGCGGACCAACATGTAGACACCCAGGACCAGGAGCACAGCCGGAAGCGCCCATTCGGGAGCCACCAGCAGGACCAGGGCCAAGGCAAGGAAAGAGAGGGCGAAGGGAAGGACGATGATACGGCGAAGGCGAGGGTCCCGGATCGCCTTCGTGAAGATGTAGAACGCGGACTCGACGCTCGGACTCTGCTGGACGTAGACGCGCCTGACGTGGTTCACTCGAATGCGCGAGGCGATCATGGGATAGACGTACTCGTCCTCCGCGCCGTCGCTTACCAGATACGCGACGTCGGGCGCGACCTCCTCGAGCACCGCGTCCAGCTGCTCGCTCAGGATTCGGTCCGATTGCTGGCCGACCTTCGCGTCCCCCACGATGGTGGCCACCTCGACCTCTATGCCGTCGTTCTGCAACTCGTCGTACAAGGAGACGCCGGCGAGGATCGTGTTGACGTCCGTGTCCTCGGGGTCTTGAATCCCGAGCCTCATCGCGGCGTCCAAGTTGGCTTGGCGCCCCACGACGGGACCCGGGATGTTGGCTTTTACGCCCAGATCGTCGTCCCGATCGACGCAAAGGACCAGGGCCTTCATGCGCACGGAATCATCAGGGGCTCCCTATTTTTAGTTTCCTTTGCGGGGACTCCGAAATGAATTTAACCGCCCCCCAGCTTCGCGGGAGGGGGAGTCAGTGGAACTCGCGTGGCACGGCCACTCATGCTTTGAAATCCGTGGGAGTCGGGCCGTGGTTCTGGACCCCCACGACGGCCGCTCCCTCGGAATCCCGCCCCCCTCGGCTACGGCGGACTTCGTCTTTGTGAGTCACGACCACTTCGACCACAACGCGACACGCCTGGTACGGGGGAATCCCCGGGTGGTCGACGACCGGGTCGACGGGAGGGTGGACGGATTGGCCGTCGAGACCCTGATCTTGCCTCACGATGACGTGGGGGGCGAGAAGCGGGGTCTGGTCCGGGCCTACCAGCTTCACATGGATGGGATGACGTTCCTGCATCTCGGTGACGTAGGTGCGGGGCCGGATACCGTGGAATTGAGAAACGAGGAACGGGTCTCCGTCCTGTTCGTCCCCGTGGGGGGCGTCTTCACGGTCGGGCCGAAGGAGGCCATAGACTGGGTTGAAGCCGTTCAGCCCCAGGTGGTCGTCCCGATGCACTACCGGGTCGGCGGCCTCTCCCTCTCGATTCGGCCTGTGGAAGAGTTCCTCTCCCTCACCTCCCGGCCGATCCACAGGCTCGGTCAGGCCGTTTCCTTCCAGCGGGGGGACCTGGAGGGGGAGCCGAAGGTGTGGGTCTTCGCTCTCTAGTAGAGCCGAAGCCCTTCCTCGATCCGGCCCAGCTCGATGGGGGTGGTCGGCGTCCCGGTAATCGCGCCCCCATCGTTGGCCACGACGCAGGCCCCGAGCTGGGGGGTCCCGTAGTTCGCGGTGGCAATGACCGGTTTGACCTTCAGGACCTCCTCCAAGAGGGCCAACTCCTCCTCGGTCGCGTGGGGGTGGCAGATGGCCCCACGGTTGGTCGCAACCCCCGCCGACCCCACGGTCTTCTGGCCTCCCAGGGTCGCCGGTTGGACCTGCACCCCGAACACGTCCTCGAGCTCGTGGACGGCGCGCGACCCGTACCCGGGATGGCAGAGCGCCCCGTGGTCGTTGACCAGGACGTTGTTTCCGACGGCGTTGAGGCGATGCTCCAGGACGTACGCCTCCAAGCCCTTCAGCTTCGCAACCTCTTCATCCCGGGCGAAGCTTGTGAGCAGGATCGCCTGAGAGTTCAGGGCGAGGAGGCTGCCGACCAGGGAGGAGCCACCTACGTACATGCGAGTCGCACGGACGCCCAAGGCATCTTCGACCCGACGCAGCGTCTTAGCGGGGACGGATGGAGAGGCAATCACGGCGCCGTCGTTCGTTGCGGCGAAGACGCCGAGATAGGGGTTGCCCGAGAAGTCCAGCTTACGAAGCAAGGTCCCGATTCCTCCCCAGGTTCCCCCGCGAAGTGGCCGGCCGGGGGACGGTGCGTCGGAGGGGGTTCATAGCCGGAGTCCAGGGGCCCAAGGGGCCTTTCAGGCCTCCGGCAGGGATACCTCCACCAGATCGTCTTCGAATTTTGTCGCCTTGATCCTGATTCGCCGGGGAGGCTTTTGGATGCCTCGCGCCCACAACGCCTCGTTCACCCGCGGATCGATCCATACGTCCTCCGCTTTCGCTTTCATGTGGCGCTGGACGAAGGTCCGGATGATCTTGATCGCACCTGGGACCCGCTTCGTCCGTGGCAGGTCCCACGCCCTCCGCAGGGGGACCGTGAGAACGCGCTCCTCCTCGTCAGCCATGCTATCCCTTGTCCAGTCTGTGCCCCCGCCACTGCCTTCGCTTGGGATGGCGGAGGAACCGCCGGGAGGTGCGAACAATCACCCAGGCGGGCACCCTGCGGTTGCTGTTGGTCGCCTTGTGCAGTCTCCGCTTCATGGCGTGGGGCTTGTAATGGGCCATCAGCGCCTCTCTATATTGATCTCCCGCTTCTTCGGGATGATGGCTCGGAGGATCTGACGGAGGGAGGCGTCGTCGATGGCTTTGTTGATACGTCCCGACTGAGCCAATGCGATGAGGCGGTTTTCGATGTCCTGGGCGAGGTCTGGGTACGCCCGCGTAATCCGTCCGAGGCGTTCCCGGGCCTCTGGGCGCAGAATCTGCCGGAGGATGGTCTGGCGCTGCGCCTGGGCCTGCACGGCGACCTCCTCCTGGGCCTCCCGCTCGACGGCGTGGCGCTGGAGCTCCCCCAGCTTCCTGCGACGAATCGCCTCAAGCTCCTTCTCGTCCATGGACACCTCAGAGGTACTTCGCGAGCTCCGGTCGTTTCTTCGCCATACGCGTCATGATCTGGCGGGCCTTTCCGTCGAGATACGATTGGCCCTTGGGGGTAATGGATCGGCCCCCCTTGTCGCCCTTCCTCACATATCCCAGTCCTTCCAGCTGGGTCAGGCAGGTGCGAATTACGGAGCGGCTCCCCTTCCGGGGGTGGTAAGGAGAGGATCCCGCGTCCCGCGCCCCTCCGAACTCCCCTGCAAGGCGCTCGGTGCCTACGGGGCCCCGGATGTAGACCTTGCGAAGGACGGCGGCGAGGCGGGTGTGCCACCAATCCCTCTCGGAGGGGGATTTCTCCCGATGGACACCCGTCTTGACGAAGGATGCCCAAGGAGGAGGCTGGGCCTGCTCTGTCTTCCGAAGGTCTGAGGCCACCGCCTCAACGAGGAGATCGTGAGGTACGTCGTACACCGTGGTCATGAGTGCGTTCGACGAATAGAGAGGGCGGGACCTAAAACGTTTCGCCCCGGCCAGGCGCCCGGCCGGCCGCCTAGGTATAAGACGGTACGGTCCCTCTGTTCGTCGATATGCGCCTCGCGGTCTGCATCACGGGGGCCTCGGGGGCCCATTACGCGTACCGGCTGCTCCGTGCGTTGAAGGGGCAGGCAGAGCTGGTCATCTCGGCCGAGGGGGAAAAGGTCATCCGAGCCGAGACGGGTCGTTCGCCCAAGGACTTCAAGTCCCTCGCGTCGGCCTGGTATGCCAACGACGACTTCCACGCCCCTTTGGCCTCCGGAAGCGCACCCCTTGACGCCTTGGCCATCGTGCCCTGCTCGATGAACACCCTCTCCAAGATCGCCCTGGGCCTCTCCGATAACCTAATCACACGCGCGGCCGCCGTCACCCTGAAGGAGGGGCGGAAGCTCATCCTCGTGCCACGCGAGACCCCGGTGAGTGCCGTCCACCTCGAGCACATGCTGACCATCGCGCGACTTGGGGGCACGGTGCTCCCGGCGATGCCCGGATTCTACCACAACCCGGAGACAATGGACGACCTCGTAGACTTTGTCGTCGCTCGCATCCTCGACCACCTTGGCGTGGAACACGATCTCATCCGGCCCTGGGGGAAAAAGGCGTAGGCATCCGGAGCGGGCCTCGACCATTCTCCTCGGACCCTTTGCACCGCCGAAACCTTTTACGGACTTGGGGGATAGCGGGGGAGATGGAGGACGTCCCGGAGGGTCTTGGCAAGGAATTCGATCTGCAACAGGACACGCAGGAGGCGGGGGCCGTCCTCCAATCCTTGGGCCTCTCGGCCTACGAGGCCCGGGCGTACATCGCCCTGGTCGCCCATGGCTACGGGAACGCGGAGACCATTTCCCAGACCTCCCGGATCCCGCGAACGTCCGCATACAAGGTCCTCTCCAGCCTCTGCGACAAGGGATACGCGATATCGACCCGCGGACGCCCTATGATCTTCAAGCCCGAGGCCCCAGAGAAGGTGAAGAACGAAGTCCTGGATCGGGTGTCCTCGGTTTTCGACCACCTCCAGGTCTTGCATGAGGTGCTCATGGACAAGGGCGAACCCCAGCTCGTCTACACGATTCAAGGGAAGCAGCGAGTCCTCAACAAGATTGCGGAGCTCGTGGACACGGCGACGCGGACCTTCATCATCTCCACACCCACGCTGGCCGAGGTACGGGAGACGTTGGACAAACGCATCGAGGCGGCCGTAAAACGAGGCGTCCGGGCGACCGTGATTACGGAGCCGAACCAGCGGGTTATTCCCGGTGCAATCGTCGTACAGAAGCAAGGCCTCATCGCGACGGACATCATCGCGGACGGGGAACGGGCCCTCATCGCTTCGCCGGACCTCAACGCGTGCGGGTACACCGACAACGCCTCCCTCGCCAAACACCTCGAGAATTTTCTCCTGATCCTCATGGAAGGCCAGTGGGAGTCGTGAACGAGGCCTTCGACGTCCTCGTCATCGGCGGCGGCCCAGTGGGCGGCTACACGGCCCAGAAGGTGGCAGAGGCCGGCCGGAGTGTGGCCATCCTCGAAGAACACCGTGAAATCGGAGAGCCCGTGCAGTGCGGAGGCATCTTCACACCGCGGGTCATGGACATGGTGGACTGCCGCAACACAATCCTGACGGACATCCAGGGCTGTGAGTTCTACTCCCCCAGCGGCCGGGAGCTCGTCGTCGATGGCGGGGAGACGGAAGCCGTCGTGGTGGACCGGGCCGCCTTCGACCGCGAAGTGGTCAAAGGGGCGCTGCATGCCGGCGCCACAGTCTACCTCGGGACCCTCGCGACGGGCGTCGAGCGAGATGGCGGTGATCTCATCGTGCATGCCCGAGGAAACGGCGAGGCCGAGAACTTCAGGTGTAAGGTCCTCGTCGGAACGGACGGGGTGAAGGGAAACGTCACCAGATGGTTTGGGTTGGGTCGGCCGTACCGGATCCTGCCCGGGTTCGAAGCCGACGTCGTCGGCGCAGAGTATACCCGCGGTTACGTCAAGGTCTTCACGGGCCAGGCGGTCGCCCCGGGTTTCTTTGCGTGGCTTGTACCCGGCGGCCATACGGCCCGGGCCGGCCTCTGCCTCGGCCAGGGGAACGCCCGCCCCTACCTGAATCGGATGTTCACGGACGGACCCCCCTCCCGCTTCCTTGCCGACACCCAGACCCTGGGCTACATCATTGGAGGCATTCCGATCGGCGTGGCCAAGCGGACCTACACCGACGGTGTCATGATCGCGGGCGACGCGGCCTTTCAGGCCAAAGCCACGAGCGGGGGCGGCATCTTCACCGGGCTCGTCTGCGCCGAGGCGTGCGCCCGCACGGCGGTCGAGGCCCTAAACGCAGGAGATACCTCGGCCGCGTTCCTGTCCCGGTACGAGACCCGGTGGAAGGAAGCCATCGGCAAGGAGCTGAGCCTGTACCTCTACCTACACCGGGCCTTCGTGAAGCTCAGCGATCCCCAGCTGGAGAACCTCTTCGTGCTCCTCCAGAATCCGCGGCTCCTGCGAATCATCAACCAGCAGGGCGACATCGACTACCCCGGCCGGGCGATCCTGGCTCTCCTCAAGGAAGAACCGCGCCTCCTCAAGTTCCTGGGACCCGCCATCCGGGCCGTCTTCTAGAGCGTGTGGCGCTCGCCGTCCTCCGGCAAAAGGACGTCCCTGCCTTCCAGCGCCTCCGCCAGCTCCTCGCGTGCATCCCCGTGCATCAGGACGACCCGTGTCGGATCGCAACCCTCCACGAATTCGACAAGCTGATCATGCCCCGCGTGGGCGGAGAAGTCGTGGGAGGAGACCCCCGCCTCCACCGGGACCCGCAGGCCGTGCAGCTCGATGGTCCGCGTGTCCAGAAGCAGCCGCCCGTTGGTGCCCTCCACCTGGTACCCGGTGAGCAGCACCTCGCTCTGGAGGTCGTCCTTCAAGGCGGCGATGTAGTGGAGGACGGGTCCCCCGGAGAGCATGCCCCCGGTGGTGAGAATCACGTCCCCGCGCAGGGCGCTCTCCCGGTCCCCCTGGGACCGCACGATCCTTGCTCGACTCAGCGCCCGTTCGTATCGTTTAGGGGAGCGAATGAAGCGCCGATGATGCTGGTACATGCGGGCGACCTTCCGTCCCATCCCGTCCACCCAGATCTCATGATCCGTCTCGGCGAGGACCATGAGGACCTCCTGGGTCCGAGCGACGGCGAAGCAGGGCACGAGGGCCGTTCCCCCCCGCTCGACCACTTCGTTCACCCGGGCAAGGAACTGCGCCTCGGTCTCGGCCCGGTCCGCATGGTGACGACCGGCGTAGGTGGACTCCAAGATTAGGACGTCGCAAGGGACGGGCTGCGTGCCTCGCACCAGTCGGGTATCGATGGTCTGCAGATCGCCGGTAAAGAGGATCGTCTCTCGGTCGTTGATCTGGAACATGGAGGAGCCGGGGATGTGGCCGGCCGAGTGGACCTTCACCTCCAGGTTGCCCACCTCGAATGCATCGCCGTGATCAACGGACATTACCCCCTGGTTCATCGATTGGACGTCCTCCCGATCGAAGGGTTCGGGATACCCCTCGGCAGCGCTGATCTTGAGGCTGTCTTGCAGGAGGAGGTTGGTGACCTCTTGGGTCACGGGCGTCATGTAGGTCTTCGTCTTGGCCTGACGGGAGATGACGGGAACCATCCCGCAATGGTCCAGGTGCGAGTGGCTGAGGAGGAGGGCGTCCACAGGAGGGGCCTCCATGGGGTACTGGGGAGGGTCCGAAGGTGCCAGCCCGTAATCACAGAGTACCGTGTTGCCTTGATGGCGCAGCAGCATCCCCAGGCGGCCCACCTCGGACGCTCCACCGAGGAATTGGATGTCCATCGGAGCCCCGTAGACCGCCTAGCTCTTAAGGGTTCGTTGGCGGGATCGAAGGCGCGAACGGAAACGCCCTAGCCCGTAAGCCAGGAGAAGAGAGGCTCACAACGGATGGCCGTAGCCATGGGTCGTGGACCCAACAATCGCATGATTCGTTCAAGCCAGAAATCGCTCGGGAAAAAGAGCTCTGCGAGCTTACGAACGCGGACGCCGAGGCCCAACGCATCCCCCACCGCCGCACGCCACGCGGACTCGTAGGCATCGAGGGATCCGCCATTCTGGAGGTGATCCGCGATTACGTTTCCGGCGATGCGGGCACAGACCATGGCCGTGTTCACGCCACCGCCATTCGTCGGCATGACGTGACCGGCCGCATCTCCCACGAGGAGGACATTTCCCTTCACGGTGCGCGGGACGCTGCCCATCTCCGGCACCCATCCGCCCGTCCAGCCCTCCGTCGAAAACCCCATGCGAGCCAGGAAGCGCTGGAGGAGGCCGTCCAACCGCCCTTCGTATTTCGGCCATGCCCCGAGGCCGACGTTGGCGGCCCCACGCTTGGGGATGACCCACGCGTACCCGCCGGGCGCCGGGCTGCCGAAGTGGATGTCCAAGGAGTCTCCAAAGGTTCCCTCGACCTCGCAGGTGATCGCGGCCGCGAGGGGGGAGGGGGATGCGAGGCCGACAGACTTGGCGACCGTAGAGTGCGGGCCGTCGGCTCCGACCACGACCTTTCCCTCGAACGTCCCCCGGGAGGTCTCTACCGCGTTCTCCCGGACCCGGCGAACGCGGGAGTCAGTGAGGATTTCGGCCCCTTCCCGCTCTGCGAGACGGGCCCAATGGGGATCCACCTCGTCCCGAGACACGGTGTAGCCCTCAAAGGGAACGTCATAGCTTCGGCCCGACGGACTGAAAATCCGTATGACGCGGGTCCGTGCCTCCTTCAAGGCATCCGGAAGGTCGAAGAGGGAGGACACCTCGCCGGCGAGTGGGAACAAGGCCTCCACCTCGCGGTTGGAAGCCATGTACTCTCCGCACTGGACAGGGAAACCGATGGTCCTCCTCCGCTCGAGGACCAAAGTTCGAAGCCCCCGGAGGGCCGTGTAGCGTGCGGTCGTGCTTCCTGCAGGTCCGGCCCCGACGACGATTACGTCGTAGATGGCTTCACCCCCTCGAGGAGATAAACCGCGCGGAGTTGGAGTTCCGTCGCTACGACGCGGTCGAACCCGACCTCCCGCATAAGATCGGCGTAGTCTTGCCCCGAGCCGATGGCCTCATAGGTCTTCCGTAATTCCACGTAAGGGTCGCGCTTCCACGCACGCCTGACCCGCGCCGGGACGACGATGTCGACGAGGGCAGCGGCGCCTCTGCGAAGCCAGAGGTCCATGAGCGTGCGCCGGAGGCCCGGGGGCGGACGAAAGAGATCGAGAATGTGGAGTTCCCCTCCCGGTCGCAAGACACGATGGACTTCCTCTAGGCCGCGCCGGCGGTCGAGAAAGTCCCGAAAGGAGAAGATGCAGAACACCTTGTCCACGGTGC
>JAZGDV010000051.1:0-2927 GCA_036478175.1 Thermoplasmata archaeon | reverse complement strand
CATCCCGCGCCCGCTGGGCGATTTCCAGCGACGGGACCTTCCACGGATAGCGGAGGAACGAGATGGCGCCTGCCTGCGGGGGGACCCATTGAAGGCCGTTCTCCTCCACAAACGATTCGAGGACGGGGAAGTTCCTGCGGAGGATGGCCTGGGCCCGGCGGAGAAGCTTCTCCCGCCACGGGCCGAGGACCCGCCTCCCCAAGACATCGGCCAACGTGCTGATCGCGATGGTGGTGTAGTCGTGGAGAGCCCAGAGCCGCTCCACGAGGTCCGCCGGGCCACAGACCCAGCCGAGCCGCAGTCCGGGAAGGCCATAGGCCTTCGAGAGGCCGGAGGTGACAAGGACTCTCTCCCCCGCCCCCCAGAGGGTGGGGGTCGCCTCCCCGATCCGCTCGGCGCCCCGGTACACCTCGTCGGAGAGGACCCAAGCACCGACGTCCGCTGCGGCGTCGAGGAGGGCGTGACGTCCCTCGGTCGATACCGCGGCGCCGGTCGGATTGTTCGGGTGGGAGAGGGAGATGGACGTCGTGCCCGGGCCCACGGTCGTCTTTACCTCTTCGGGATCCAGTTGCCACGATCGCTCCTCGCGCAACCTCAAGGGAACCGCCCGTCCCCAAGACTGCGCCAGTCCCCACACCTGCATGTAATTGGGGAGCACGGCGACGAAGGACGCCCCCTTCTCCACCGTGGCCAGGACCGAGAGAAAGTTGGCCTCCGAGGACCCTGCTGTCACCAGGACGTTCTCCGGGCGGCATCCCGGGTAGAGGCTGGCGACCGCTTCCCTGAGCGCTTCGGACCCCTGGGTTTCCGCGTATCCGAGAGGCGTGCGCAGGGCTTCGCGCAGGTCATCCTCCCCCATCAGCTCCGCGAGTGCCAAGGGCTCGACTCCGCTCTCCGCCAGGTTGACCCTGACCCGGTCCTCCCAGGTGGACTGCCACCTCTCCATCTCGAAGGGGGGGATCTTCAACTTCGGGCCCTAGGGCGGGCCGGGATGAATCCTTTGCGGGTTAGGAGCTGACGGGGAGAAGCTCTGCGTGGGCGTCGCAGAGCGCGGCCGAGTGGAGCTGGGCTCCGATCAGCTCTTCCTGCCAGTGGGCGTTGAACAGCCGGCACGCCGGGTCCGCGCAGAAGGGGTCCCCCACCAGGTGGAAGAAGAGAGCCTGCAGGGCGTATCCCTTGAAGACCTCCGTCAGCCGTTCGTCATCGTAATCGATGAACCGGCCTGCGAACTCCTCCTTCAGGACCTCCGTCGGAGGCGTCACCCCCATCGCGCTGTACCGACGCTTGGCCATGTAGAAGGCCCTCGGCTTCGCCGGCCCCTCCACCACCCCGCTCGTGGAGGCGAGGGCAGGCAGGCCGCAGACGATGACGCGGGCGTGGTACACCCGATCCCCCGAATCGAAGGTGGAGATGAGGCGGGGGGTGAAGGCGAGGTGGACGGTGTGCAGGCTTCGCTCGCCCTCCGGGAGGAAGGAACGCATGAGAGTCTGGAGGCGGAAGCCATCGTACAGGATGCCCGGGAGACGCTTCCGTGGGTCGAGTAACAGCCTACGCTCAATGTCCAGCTCCCCCAAGAGAGGCGGAAATTCCTGCTCCTCGTGGTAGAGGTCTTTGACCTTCAGGTGGGCCATCTGCAGGGCTAGGTCCTCTAGGTCCGCTACCCCGTGGTGAGAGAAGAACTCGGGCCGGATTTCGATGTCGAGGCCGGTGACCTCTCGCAGGTAGGAAGCGAGTTCCCTGAGGTCCAAGACGGGCGTTGCCGGGTCCTCGTAGAGGACGATCCGTTGGGGTCGTGCCAGGGTCCTAGGACTTGAGGATGTCATAGGCCACTTGGGCGGCCCGCTTCCCCGAGAGGAGCATGGCGCCGAAGGTCGGGCCCATGCGGGGGAGGGCGTAAACGCTGGAAACGGCCATCCCGGTCACGATGAGCCCGGGGTGGACGAGCCCCGTGTGCTCCACAACCAGGTCCTCCGATTTCTCCACCCACATGGCCCCCTCGCCGGGAATCTTGACGATGCCCCGCTTCTCGAGCGCGGAGACGACCTCGGCGGCGTGGCCGGTGGCGTCCACCACGAGCTGGGACTCCAAGGCCACGGGGTCAACGCACGTGATCTCCCGGGGAAGGGCGCCGACAGGGGTCCAGTTGACCACGACGCCCCCGACGCGGTTCTGGTCCCGGACGACCACGTCTTCTAGGCTCGCCATGTTCAGAATCTTGACGCCTGCATCACAGGTGGCGGCGATGGTCTTGGAGCAGGCATGGGGCCCTGTCGTGGTGTAGAGGCCCTTGGCCGCTTTCTCGAAGGGAATCCCGAGCTCCTCCAGGACCTCCTGTCCGGGGGCTCTGACCGTGATCGTGTTCATCAGAAAGCCGCCCAGCCAGAAGCCGCCCCCCAGGTAGTTGTTCCGCTCGATAAGCAGGACCTTCACACCGCGCTCCGCCAGATCCTTCGCCGTCATGAGGCCGCTGGGGCCCCCGCCGACCACGATGACCTCGGACTCGGCGTATTCGTTCAGGTCATGGGAGAAACCCTTGAGAATCGCCCGCGTGATTTCGCTCTCACTCGAGTACTCAAAGGTAGTGGCCATGCTGCTCCCCGGGCCCTTCTAGACTTGGCCCTGTTATAAGGGTTGTCGGCGCGGAGGTTGCCCTCTGTTCGCGGTGACTCCTGGCTCGCTCATTCTTTTAACTCGTTCAGGCATTCGGAGCGGGAGGGGACCTCCATCGTCTTTCACGACGCCTTCGTCGAGTTCTTGCGTAGCATCCTTGAGAGCTACGCCGCCAACCCGATCCTCTACCTCGTCGTGGTCTTCATCTACGGAATCCTGACGGCCATCTTTCTTCCCTTCCCCATCGAGATCGCCCTCTTCGTCCGCCCGACGGCCCTGAGCATCTACGTCATCGCTCTCGTCATCGGCCTGGCGAA
>JAZGDV010000050.1:0-8770 GCA_036478175.1 Thermoplasmata archaeon | reverse complement strand
CCCTCGGGACCGCCACGAAACAGATCCGGGTCCTGGTCCCCTTGGAGATCACCGCCCAGGTGCGAAACACGGGCTCCATCGAGGTCCGGAACGTGCCGGCCGCCCTCTTCATCAACGAGCGGCAGGTGGCGGAGACGGAGATTGACAGCCTGATGCCCGGCGAGACGAAGTCGGTGAGCTTCTCCTACCTGCCCGTGGATCTGGGCGTCGGCACCCATACCCTGGAAGTCCGGGTGGACCTCAACGGAGACGGCATCATCGACTCGGCCATCGGGGAAGTCGTCCTCCGGGCTGTGTTCACCATCGAACCCGAACCCATCAACCCCCTCTTCATCATCCTCGGCGCCATCGCAGTCTTCGTCGTGGCGCTCTTCCTGGGCGCCTACCTGCGAAGGCGGCGTCGAGGGAGCTGATTAGGCCTCCCCAAACCGCTCATCCAGCTTCCGCTCCAGCGCCTGAGTCCGGACCGCGACGGCGACCTCCCCCCGTGTCTTCTCCACGAGGCTTCGGGCGATGTCTTGCTTGCGCTTGACGGCGGCCACCGCCCGGGGGAAATCGAAGCGCATGAGACCCTCGTATAGGATCTCCATGGCCTCCAGGGACTCGCGGGCCGCCTCGACGTCGCCCTTGCCGAGGCACTCTAGGGCGTATCGGCGCAGTTCCCCCACCACATCCCCCAGACCCAGGACGTACGCCCGGTTCGTCACGCCGAGCTCGTCCGGTCGGGGGAGGGGCGTATCCCGAAGAAGGCTGTAGGCGATCGCGGCTTCGGTCATGTCCTGATGGGCGTTTTCCACGAACCCGGAGTGGTACAGGTCGGGATGTTCCTTGAGAAGGCTTCCCAGCCGGCTTGCCTCCTCGCGGGCCTTCTCCAGGAGGCCTGCGACCTCTTTGCCCCGGTGGAGGGATCCGACGGCACTCACGGAGAGCCGAGCCACCGCGCGACTGGACTTGAGGGCCAGCTCTCGGACCGCATCTTTCTCTTCCAAGGCCCGCTCCATGCCGGTCAGGATGGCTTCCAGTTCCCGCCGTCGAGTCGGGCCCAAGATGCCCATGTCAGACCCCCCGCATCTGCTTCATTTTCCGCACCTTCGCCTCGATCGCTTCCGCCTTCCCGATGTCATGCCGCGCCACGACCTCCCCCCCGACGTGTCCTAACGCCGCCTCTGCCTGGCGCTCGGCTTCCGGCAGGCTGTCGGCCACACCGACGACCGCCAAGGACCGGGAGGAGGTGGTCAGGATGGCTCCGTCCTTCTGGTCCACGGAAGCGTAATACAACACGGCGCCCGCACGCCGGATCGCGTCTTCATCCACGGCGAGGGGGCGGCCCGCCTCGGACCTGTGGCCGTATCCTCGGGGGACGACGTACTTACACACCGTGGCCTTCGGGGCGAAGAGGAGCCGCTCGGACAGCGTCCCCTCCACGATGCTCTCGCACACTTCCAGGAAGTCCTCTCGGAGGACCGGGAGCACGTTCATGGCTTCGGGATCGCCAAAGCGGGCGTTGAATTCCAAGACCTTAGGACCCTCGGCGGTGAGGATGAAGCCCCCGTAGAGGACCCCTCGGAACGGGGTGCCGTCGGACCGAAGCGCGCGAACCGTGCGACGCAGGATCTCGACCGCCGCCTGGTAGTCATCCCGGGGCAGGAACGGCAGCAAGCCGTCCCCCACCGACATGGAACCCATGCCGCCTGTATTGGGTCCGCGATCCCCCTCCTGCGCGCGCTTGTAGTCCTGAACCGCGGGCATGGGTGCGAGGTGCTCTCCGTCGGTAAAGGCCTGGAGGGAGAACTCCTCCCCCTCCTCCTTGCGCTCGATGAGGACCCGGGCCTGGCCCCCGATGCGCTTCTCCAGCACCTCTTCCACGTAGCGAAGCCCCTCCTCTCGGGTCTGGAAGTGGTCCCCCATCACCCAGACCCCCTTCCCCCCGGTGAGGCCGATCGGTTTCACCACGAAGGGATCCGCGTGGTCACGGAGGAAGCCCCGGGCCTCGTCGGGGTCGTCGAAGGGGCGATACTCCACCAAGCCAGGAATCCCGTGTCGCCGCATCAGGTCCCGGGCGAACTCCTTGGACAGCTCGATCTGGGCGGCCCGCGCCGACGGTCCGACGGTCGGCACGCCGGCGGCCTCCAACCGGTCGACGAGTCCGTGGCCAAGAGGAGCCTCGGGTCCGACGATGGCCAGGGCCGCCCCCACCTCTCGGGCCCAAGCGACCACGCGTTCGACGTTGGTTTCGTCGACGAGGAGGACGTCCTTTGAGGCGCGAACAATGCCCGGATTTCGGTTCTTCATCACGGAGAAGACCGTGCCTCCGCTCTCACGAACGGCCTCCACGATGGCATGTTCTCGGCCGCCCCCGCCGACGGTCAGGACGTTCACAGGGCCCCCAGTCCTCTAGCTTGGGCCACGTTAAAACGTTTCTCGGGGGACGAACACGGACCTTCAAGAGCCGGGGAGGGACAGGTTGAACGCCTCGACGGTGTTGCGAAGCAATGCGGCCACGGTAACCGGACCGACCCCCCCGGGGACCGGGCTCACCGCGCCTGCCACGGCCTCCACCTCGGCAAAGGCCACGTCGCCCACGAGCCGACGCCTGCCCGGTCGCTCGGGATCGGGGACGCTGTTGATCCCCACATCCACGACCACGGTCCCGGGACGAATCATGTCCTTTCGGAGGAAGCCCGGCCGACCGACGGCCACGACGACGATGTCGGCCGCGCGGGTATGGCGATCCAGGCCCTTGGTCCGGCTGTGGGCGACGGTCACCGTCGCGTTCGACTCGGGGTTCTTCTGCATCAAAAGCGCTGCGAGGGGCCTTCCCACAATGTCGCTCCTTCCCACGACCACCACGTGCTTTCCGCGGGGAGCGTGGCCGAAGTGCACGAGGAGGTCACGGACCGCGAGAGGGGTCGCCGGGATGATCCCCGGCTGTCCCGTGAGAAGCTTCCCCAGGTTGAGCGGATGAAGCCCGTCCACGTCCTTGTTGGGGGCGACGGCTTCGGAGACGAGGTACGGATCGAGGTGGGAGGGCAGAGGCCGATGCACGAGGACCCCGTGGACCTCGGGGTTTCGGTTGCAAGCCTCGCGCGCGCGGAGGAGAACGGCTTGCGACGTCTCCTCAGGAAGCTCCTGGGTCTCGAACCGTATCCCCATTTCGCGGGAGGCCCGGGCAAGGACACGTCCGTATGCGCGTGTCCCAGGGTCTTCCCCGACCTGGAGGGTGACGAGGGTGAGGACCGTTCCCTCGTCCGCCAGGCGGGCGACCTCGGTCGCCACTTCGCCTTGAATCTCGTGCGCCAGGACGCGACCATCAAGGATCTCGGTCATCGTGGGTGGACGCATCACGGCGGACGGATTAAGGCTTCGCCGGGGAATGCGTGAGGAGGACGTCCAGACGAAAAAAGGAGGTGCCGGATGGGTGGGATTTCAAGGAGGGGGGAGGTTGCCCATTCGACACCTATTCAAAATCTATCAGGGCACGACATATAAGTCTTTACCAAAATGGTTCAGGCACATTTTCCGCCCTCGACGGGCACGAAACGGCCGCCTTCGACGGACCCTGAAAAGGTTATTTAGACCCTGCCCATAAGCCGTTGGTAATAGGGATGGTACCCTCCCGAACAGCCCTCCTGAGCGTCTCCAACAAAGAGGGATTGCAGGAGCTGACCCAGGCACTTCTCGCGTGGGACTATTCGCTCGTCGCCTCTGAGGGGACCGCCTCGCACTTGGCCGAACAGGGCATCCCGGTCCGGCGCGCCGCCGACGTCACCGGGTGGGAGGAGTTGTTGGGAGGCCGGGTCAAGACCCTCCATCCCGCCCTTCTGGCAGGCATCCTGGCCCGACACGATGAGGCCGAGGATCGTGAGGATCTGGACGCACGCGGACTCGCTCCCATCGACGTCGTGGCCGTGAACCTCTATCCCCTGGACCCACCCGAGGCGTCGGAGGAGGCGGATCTCCTGGCCTCCATGGACATCGGCGGCGTGACCCTCATCCGAGCGGCCGCGAAGAACTTCCGCTACGTCAGCGTCCTCACCAACCCCGCCCAGTATGCCGGTTTCATCGAAGCGCTCGAGACGGGGAAGGGATCCGTCCCGGCGGACACCCGACGGGCCCTGGCCGAGGAGGCATTGGCCCTCACGAGCCGGTACGAGGCCTCCCTGTACAACCGTCTCGCCCGGGACAACCCGAACGCCTTCCCCAAGGACCTGCGGATCGCGTTCGAGCACGCCTGGGACCTTCGCTATGGGGAGAACCCCTACCAACAGGCCGCCTTCTACCGCGACCCGAACTTCACCGGGACCTCCATAGCCACCTCCGAGGAGCTCTTGGGTCGTGGCCTCTCCTTCAACAACATCCTCGACCTCAACGCCGCGCTCGAGCTCGCCATGAAGTTCGAGGGGCCCACCGCCGCCATCGTCAAGCATACCGACGCCTGCGGAGTGGCGACCGCCGACACGTTGCCCGAGGCGTACCGCCTGGCGCGGGAGACGGATCCCAAATCGGCCTACGGCTGCGTGATCGGATTCAACCGCCCGATCGACCAGGGAACGGCCGAGGCCTTGAGGCCGCACTTTGTGGAAGGCGTGATCGCTCCGGATTACACGGCCGACGCCCTCAAGGTACTCCGGAAGAAGCGGAAGCTTCGCGCCCTGCGGACGGGACGGCCCCTCACCTGGGAACCCGCCATTCAGACCTGGGGCATCCGGGGAGGCATGCTGGTGCAGGCCCGCGCACACGTCCCCTTGGAGCCCGAGGACCTGAGGGTCGTCAGCCGCGTCCCTCCCACCCAGGACCAGATCCGCGGGATGCTCTTCGCCCATCGTGTCCTCGGCAGCCTCAGGTCCAACGCCATCGTCCTCGCGAAAGGGGAACGGACCGTGGGGCTCGGCGGGGGGCAGGCCAGCCGCGTGGATGCAGTCATCCTCGCCGTTCGGAAGGCAGGGAAGGAGGCCCAGGGGAGCGTCCTGGCCAGCGACGCCTTCTTCCCGTTCCGGGACGGAATCGACGAGGCGGCGAAGGGCGGCGTCGCAGCCATCCTGCAGGCGGGCGGATCCATTCGAGACGCCGAGGTGATTGAGGCCGCCGACGAGCATGGCATGGCAATGGCCTTTACCGGGGTCCGCGTCTTCAAGCACTGACTGGTTCAGCATGAATCGTATGAAGGTCGGGGTACTCGCCTCGGGACGCGGCACGGACTTTCAGTCCCTCATCGATGCCGTCGAGCGAGGGGACCTCGACGTGTCCTTGGCCATCTTGGTCTCCAACAAGGAGGACGCTCCGGTCCTCGGCCGGGCCGATCGACAGGGGATTCCCTGGGTCTTTATCGACCATCGGGGACGCAGTCGGGAGGCCTTTGAGAGGGAGATCGTCCACGAACTCCGTCAGCGCGATGTGGAACTCGTAGTCTTCGCGGGGTTCATGCGCCTCGTGACCCCCTACTTCATCGAGCAGTTCCCAAACCGCATCCTCAACATCCATCCCTCCCTCCTGCCTGCGTTCCCCGGAACCCACGCCCCGAGGGACGCGGTGGAGTGGGGGGTGAAGGTGAGCGGGTGCACGGTCCACCTCGTGGACGCCTCGCTGGACAGAGGACCCATCGTCTACCAGGAGACGGTTCCCCTTCGTCCCGGGGATACGGAGGAGACCCTGGCTGCCCGGATCCTGGACGTGGAGCACCGGGTCCTCCCCTACGTCGTCAAGCTGTTCGCCGAGGGCCGGGTGCGGGTGGACGGACGCAATGTCCTCCTGGACGAAGAGGGCCTCGCACCTCCGTCGTCGGCGGGAGGCTAGGCGGAAAGGGAGGGCAGCGGGTCCGAGGGCGAGGGTTGCGACCGGTCGCCAGGAGAGAGGTCGAGTCCCAAGCGTTCGGCAATGCTCGTGTAACGAATCCGGATGGTGACTTCGGAGACGCCTGCTACGCGGCTGATTTTCCCCTGAGGCACCTTCTGGCCCCGGAGGATGGAGGCCAGGTAGATGCAGGCGGCCACCGTGCCCGAGGGACCTTTTGAGTGGAATTGCTCGGCCCGCTCTGTGGCGCGCACGAGTTCCAGCGATTTGGCCACAACCGCGGGGGGCAACCCCAATTGGCTGGCAAAGCGCCGAAGGAAGTCCTCCGCCCGGGGTGGGGGAAGCCGGAGCCCGAGGCCTCGGCCCAGGGCCTTGTAGGATAGCGTGAGGTCGCGTCTCCGGATGCCGAGGGTAGAAGAGATCTCCTCCAGGGTGCGGGGCGCCCCCTTCAACCGACAGGCGGCGTAGATCGCGGCGGACGCCATCCCCAGGATGGTTCGCCCGCGCACCAGTCCCTTCCCCGCGGCCTTTCGGTACAAGAGAGCGGCCTCGTTCCGGAACGCCCGGGGTAACCCCAGCACGGACGCCATCCTCTCCAGCTCCATGAGGGCCTCCGCCAGGCTGCGTTCCCCGGCCTGGGCGTAGCGCATTCGCTTCTGCAGCTTCCGCATGCGGTAAATCTGAGGCCTGTTCTCCTCCCGGAAGGGTTTTCCTTGCGAGTCCCGCAACCCGGGCGCGATCTCGGTCGTCAGCCCCTTGTCGTGGGAGGCGACGTTCACGGGGGCCCCCGTTCGAACCTTGTTGGCCGCATCCTGGCCGGTTCCGGACCACTCCGGTCCTGGGTCGATGAGCGACTCGCTGACCACCAGGTCGCAGCGCTCACAGACCAGCTCGCCGTGGACGTAATCCCGGATGAGGTGGGAGCTTCGGCACTCGGGGCACGCATCTTCGTCCTGCACAGGCAATAACACGTGGGCTTCCATGCTGTGATCTCCTCTTTCGTCGCTACAAGAGCAACGCGTCGTCGGAATGTAAAATTCTGGTTCGATGGTTAAATAACAAATTCAACTCATGCTTAGCCCCAGCTGATCCCCAGCAGAACTCCAAAGGCCGAGGTCTGGGCGATGTTGAGATAGAGGAGGGACGTGGCGAGCGTATCGGGCCAACCCGCCGTGGCCCACTGGAACATCGACCAGAGGGCCCATCCGGTCTGCGCGATCAGAAGAACCGCGAACACTACGAGGCCGAGGCCGAAGGCGGACCGAATCTGCCGGAGGTTCCTTGCGTAGACCGCAAGGAGCGCGACGAGAAGTCCGATGCTGGCACTCCCAAAGATCATGTTCAGCGACCAAAGCTGGCTTACCACGGGCTCTCACCTAGGGTCGAGTCTTGTGTCATTCTTCCATACCCCATCTACTTTTTCCCAATCTTCTTCCAGATTCCCTCAAAATCCTCCCAGTACCGAAGCATGGTGGGCGTCAAGAAGTACAGGGTGCTGTGCTCTTCCTTCGAGGCCATCACCAGGTCGTTCCTCCTGAGGACCCGGAGGTGATGCCGGACCGTCTTGTAGTCCAGGCCCAACTCCTCCGCGAGGCTGTTCGCGTTGTACGGTCGATCCTTCAAAAGGAGAAGGATACGGGCTCGATTGATGCCTCCCCTGGTCCCCACGATGAGGTGCCAAAGGAGTCTCTGCACGGGAATCGCGGCGAGATGAACGCGTCCTTATTTGACCCTGACCCGAGGCCACGTTCAACCCCGCCTTCAAGATTTCAAACCGTTTTTATAGCGGCATCCCGCTAGAATGATACGACGTGAAGATTCTCCAGATCGCGACCCTGGGAGACGAGGAGGCCCCGATCTTCGCGGGGATCCGGGAGTACCCCGTCAGCAAGCTGGTCCTCATCCACGAACCGGACGCCCGCTTTCACGCAGCCGAGATCGGCCGCAAGCTGGGGGAACTCCAGATTCCCGTCGAGCGGGAGGAAATCCGGGATCCGGCCCGGGAGATATACGAGGTCGTGGCGCGGATCATCCGGGAACAACGGGACCAGTACGACGACATCTTCATCAACGTCTCCAGCGGCCGCAGGCTCTTGACATGCTCCGCCATCAGCGCCGCGTTCGTCAACGGGGTGAAGGCCTTCCATGTGGAGGACGACGTCCCGATGATGCTCCCCGTCCTCAAATTCAGCTATAGCGAGGTCATCTCCCCGAGCAAGATCAGCGTCCTCCAGGCCCTCGATGACATGGGCGGAGAAGCTGGCTCCCTCAGCGATCTGAGCAGCGCCTCGGGGACCGAGAAGTCCCTCTTGAGCTACCACCTTCGTGGAGGCCGGGAAGCCAAGGGGCTCGAGGAGTTGGGGCTCGTGGAGATCGACCGCGGAATCCAGGGTCGTCTCCTCATCCGTCTCTCCGAGATGGGACGCCTCCTGCTGATTGGCCACCCCCGCGAGGGAAGCTAACGCTGGCGATGGCAAACGGGATGGCGAAAAAGGCGCTATTCCTCGAGCGGAAAAGGCGCTATTCCTCGACTACTTCCCCAATGGCCATGCGGCGGAGGACCCGGGTAATCCGGACCTTCACAGTGTCCCCGATCTTTGTGCCAGGCACGAAAACGACAAAGCTGTCGATGCGGGCGATGCCGTCCCCCTCCCGACCCAAATCCTCGATGGTGGCCTCGTAAACCTTCCCTTCTTCCACGGGCGCTTCATACGGTCCCTGGCCACGTTCCTGATCCAGAACATCAACTCCTTGGGCTGTGCATCGATTTCCAGGTCGGTATTTAACCCTTTGCGGGAGACTGGGTTGCCGTGATAACCACGGGGTCCGGGCTCATTCTTTAAATCGCCCGCTCCCTTAGTTCGCCCCCGATGGCCAAGTTCCTCCTGGGTGTCGGCTGGCCGTATGCCAGCGGCCCCCGTCACATCGGGCACGCGGCGGGGGCGTACATCCCCGCCGACATCTTCGCCCGATACCACCG
>JAZGDV010000005.1:0-5530 GCA_036478175.1 Thermoplasmata archaeon | reverse complement strand
CCCGCTGGTTCGTGGGCACCCTGCCGTCCAAGATGGCCTGGACCACGGCCTTTTCCAAGGGCTCCACCACCAGATAGAAGCGGTTGTGCTTGTTGGGGGACTTCCCCTCGAAGGGACCCGCCCTCGTACGGACGCCCTCGCGGTACACGACGATGGGGGGCGAGGCATCGATCTCCACCCCGTGCTCGTGGACGATGCGGTAATTCGTGATCTCGAGATGCAGTTCCCCCATGCCCGACATGAGGTGCTCCCCCGTCTCCTGGTCGATCTCCACCTGGATCGATGGATCGGCCTTCCCGATGATCCGAAGGACCTCGACGAGCTTCGGCAGGTCTCGCGTGTGCTTGGCCTCGATGGCGACGGTCACGACGGGTTCGGAGTAGTGCACGATGCGCTCGAAGGGTATCATGTCCTTGTTGTCGGCCACCGTGGACCCGGAGATCGCGGCCTTCAGTCCCACGACGGCGGCCACGTTCCCCGCCGTGATCTCGTCGACGCGAATGCGGTCGGCGCCGACGACCATGTTGACGGTCTGTAGGCGTTCCGGCTTGGGCGAACCCAGGACCCACGTTTCCTGGCCCTGCCGCATGGTGCCGCTAAAGAGCCGACCGACGGCAACCTCCCCGGCATGGGGGTCCATGATGATCTTGGTGACGACAAAGGCCACGGGCCCGTCTTCGTCCACCTCCATCATGGACCGGCCCACCTCGGAGTCGAGAGGTCCCTTCCAGACGATGGGGATGCGGAGCTTCTGGGCGGTCAGGGGGTTCGGCATGTGTCGGATGATCATGTTGAGGACGATGCGGTGCAGGGGGGCCCGTTTGGCCAGATCCTCCACGTTTTCGTCCTTGTGGTACTGATAGATGTCCTTGAACGTGAGCCCCGTCTCCTTCATGAACGGGACGGAGATGGCCCACTTCAGGGTGGCTGAGCCGAAGGTGACGTTGCCCACTTCGACCTTCACCTGCCATTCTTTCTTGAGCTCGTCGGGAAGGAGCTGGGCGATGCGCTTGTTCACCCCGGCGATGATCTTGAGGAAGCGTTGCTGCATCTCGTCGGGGTCGATCTTCAGCTCGTTGATGAGCCGGTCCACTTTGTTGATGAAGAGGACAATCCGGACCCGCTCCTTCAACGCCTGCCGGATGACGGTCTCGGTCTGGGGCATCACCCCTTCGACGGCATCCACCACGAGGATCGCACCATCGATGGCCCGCATGGCTCGGGTCACGTCGCCGCCGAAGTCCACGTGGCCCGGGGTGTCGATGAGGTTGACGAGGTACTCGTCGCCCTCAAACTCGTGAACCATGGAGGCGACGGCGGCGTTGATGGTGATGCCGCGGGCCTGTTCCTGCTCGTCGTAGTCGAGCTCCAGCTGCTGCCCCGCGAGTTCCTCGGACATCATGCCCGCGCCGGCGATGAGGGAGTCGGAGAGGGTCGTGTTGTGAACGAAGAAACCTTCGGCCACGAAGTTCCGGAGAGAGGGAACGGAGAAGTCGTAGACCCACTCCGCCTGTGTCGATCGTATGGACCGTACCTCGACGAAACATACGTCCTGGTCTAGGAGGGGCTCAACAGCGGCGGCTTCGGTGCCAACGAGCGCGAGAAGCTTTGAGGGGGTGGGTCTCTGACCGGCCTTCTCGTAGTTGCGCCCTTTCCAATGTAGGTCCTTGAAAAGCGACCAGTCGACGGGCACGAGATCGACGATGTAGGACCGGCCGGCGTTCTCCTCTAGAGCCCTCTGCCGTACCGACTTCGTCCCATGTCGAAACCGAGGGAGTCTCTCGAGATTGGTTCTGCCGGAGACGTACAAGGTGTTCTTCCCACTCTGCCTGTGAAAGATACCTCGGATGCCGAGGCGCAAGAGTAGAAGCTGAAGCCCATCCAGGAAGGCCTCCGAGACGCTCGTCATAGACACAGCGCTGCGTCCTTTCTCTACGGTCCCGTCGGCATCGAGATAGCCCTGTAGAAAGGCGCTTACCAAGGGGAGGGGGACCTCAAAGAGGAGGTCAGGAACTCGGATGGAGCGTGCCTTTCGAACTCGCGGGTAGCCGAAGACGACATGTAGGAACATCAGGAGAGTCTTGGATCTCGGTTCCACTCTGGGGACACGTGCTCCATAACGCCCAATCTTCGGTCGTGGCACCAGGCCTTGTAGGATGTTGAGAGTTTCCCGAAGGATCGCCTCATTCCCGTTGTGGAGGTACGCAGCACCGTCGCCATCTCCAAAGAGCAGACCCATGTACCGAAAGAAGCGCTCCCAACCAGTCCTTGAAGGCAGTCGCATCGGGGATGCAGATTTCACGCCACGCCATCGGGGCAGTCGGTACGTCACGCGACGAATGTGTGGGTAGATCTGAGACGTGCCAAGCGAACTCTCCCCAATTGCTTGCAGGAGAACCGGACCTCGGACTTTCCCGCTGACGTTCAACTTCTGCTCCGCTTCAAGAGTCAGCTCGAACAAGAATCGCGGATCCGAGGCCAGGCGTCGGAGAACCTTTCCCTCAAGACGTGACCATCCCTTTGTATCGTCCCGGGAGGGAAGGCGGCGGGGGACAGCGACGAAGTCACCTACCTGGAGCCTCTCCGCCTCCCTAAATTGAAGGCGATTTTCCGAGGGCACCACGAACTTATGCTCGGGGGTGGTCTGTATCCTCCGTCCATCTCTAGTTTCCACCTCGACGAGGGCTTCCTGGGCGGGAAGGCGCCAGATGTGGGTGATCTGCGTTAGAGAGGTGGCACCTGTCTCTGTGCTGACTGAGTGCGTCCAGAGAGATTCCTCGAGGACCTCGCGAACCTCCGCGTCGTCGTCGTTCGGAACCGCCTGCCGATCGGCGAATTGCTTCCAGAGTCGCTCGGCTGAGACCCATTGCCCGTTCACCCATATCCTCGTCCTGCCTGAAACGCACTTCCCGTGGTCGACATGCGCGACGGTCCCGATGTTCCGGATGAACTCCGGCTTGTGAATGATGGCCTGCGCCTTGCGGACGTTGTCCTCTTTTCGTCCCATAAGTGTACCTACTGGCCCTCGAATCTTGCCAAGAGAAACGCCGACTACCTAAAGGTTTTCAGGGGGAGGGGACCGAATCGTCCTCTCAAAGCCCCGCTACGTAGGCGCGGGCCTCCCGCCACTCCTCCGCAAGACGCTGACGGGCTCCGTCACTCCCCCACAGGTCCCTCAGGTCGGGCCGGGTCTCCTCGCACTTCCTGAGGAGTTCCTCGACGGGGAGGCTGTCCATCGTCTGGAGCACGAGATCCTGGTACGCTCGGATGTCGTTGGCGTGCTTCTGGACGACCTGATCGGCCAGGGAAAACTCCCCCCCGATCCACCGCTCCACGTACCCTCGAGAGAGGGGGCGGACCCGTTGCGCCACTTTGGCCAGGGTCGCCTCCCGGGCCATGGTCACCAGCAGACTCAGGCCAGGTCCCTCCCTCTCGAAAGGCGGCCCTCAACGAGCCGAGGCCGCGATGCGTTCCATCTCTTCCTTCTTCCCGATGGCGAAGGAGTTGATGTCCCCGTCGGCGGCCATGAGGATCTCGTCAGCCAAACACTGGGAGGCGGACTTGGGGGTCTTGAACGTCGCCCGCACGGCCCCGGTCGTGATGTTCCGCAGGGCCAGGTCCAGGCGACGGGCGGGCGCGATGTCCACGGCCCGGGGAACGGAGATCCCACCGAAACGGAGGCGTGTCACTTCCTCCCGGGGCGCCGCCTTCTCCAGGCCGTCCACCAGGACCTGGATGGGGTTCCGCTTGACCCGCTTCTCCACGAGCGTGAAGGCGTTCTGGACGACCTTGATCGTCTTGTTTTTCTTGCCTGTGTATCTCTCGGTACGCATCATGTTGTTGACGAACCGCTCCACAAGGTTGACGCGCGCCTTCGTGAAGGGGCGGTTCGCCCACCGGCCTCCGGTGTGCGGCAGGTAAGTCGGGGTCAGATTCATGTACCGCCTGAGGCCGGGGTCGGCGACTTCCACCTCCCTGAAGTCCCAGCGGTTGAACAGGAGCAAGCCGTCTTCCGTCTTCGGCGGCACTTCCGGTCTCGGCCTGGGTGGAGCTTTGGGCTTGGCCTTGGGTGGAGCCTTCTTGGCCGCCGGTTTCGTCTTGGCGGGCTCCTTGACAGGCTTTTTCGCCGGAGCCTTCTTGGCCGCGGGCTTCTTCGCCGCTTCCCTCTTGGGCTTCGCCTTCTTGGCCGCGGGCTTCTTGGCCGGGACCTTCTTCGCCGCCTTGCCGGACGGCTTGGCTTTGGGTTTGGCCGCCGTTTTCTTGGGTTTCTCCGGGGCGGCCTTCTTTCCCGTGGCTTCCTTCTTCGCCGGCGCTCTCTTTGCGGAGGCTCTCTTCGCCGGTGTCTTCGTCGCGCCCTTGGACGGCGTCTTCGAACCCTTGGCCCCCTTGTCGGCCTCCGCCTTCGCCAAAAGCGCTACCTCACGGGCTTCTCCTTTCGCCCCCGGACGAGCTCCACCAGCGAGACCGTGTTGACCTGGATGACCTTGTAACGCACGCCCGGGATGTCTCCATAGGACCGACCCATTCGACCGCCGATCCCCTCCACCAGGACCTCATCGTGCTCGTCGATGTAGTTGATCGCGCCGTCTCCTGGGGCGAAGGCCGTGATCTGCCGCCCGTTCTTGATGAGCTGCATCTTCACGCACTTGCGGATGGCGGAGTTGGGCTGCTTTGCCTCGATCCCGACCTTCTCGATGACGATGCCTCGTGCCTGGGCCGCGCCCTCCAACGGGTCGCTCTTCTCCCGGAGACGGAGCATGCGCCGCTTGTAGTAGCGGTCGCTCCAGCGGTACCGCTGCCGGTGTTTCTTCAACTTCCGGGCGGCGTGGAGGCCTCTCGCCATGACGGGGTTTCAGAGTCGGGAGGCCTATATAAGCCTGGCTCAGCCCGCGAGTCGGTCCGGCCGGCGACCGAGCTACGACGCATCGTAGTCCGAGAGGGAGGCCTGCTCCCGCTTGGACCGAGGCCGCCGGGGCGTGGGCTTCTCCTCCTCTGGCAGGAGGAAGCGCGAGGTCTCGTCATCGAGTTTCGGGGCCATGAAGAAGCCGCCGCCCGGCTTGCCCACGAGGATATGTTGTTTGAGGCGTTCTCGTAGCCGGTCGAGCTCCACGTGCATCTTGCGTTCCTTGCTCCGGGCGGAGTAGAGGTACGCCTCGTCCCGGCTGTCCTTGGTCACGACCACCACGACCCTCCCGGGCCGGTCGCGGCCCGTCCGACCGCGACGCTGGATGGTTCGAATCTCCGAGGGGATGGGCTCGTAAAAGACGACAAGGTCCGTCGACGGGATATCCAACCCCTCCTCGGCCACGGACGTCGCCACCATGACGTTGAACTCCCCCGCTTTGAACCGCTCGACCAGGTCGACCTGCTCCCTCTGCGAGAGGCCAGGGTCTCCGGCCCGGTCGGCCTGCCCCACGAAGCGGAAGGGGTTGACCCCCGGGAGCTGGGCGAGCTCCCGCACCATCTTGTCGGAGGTCTCTCGGTAGTGGGTGAACAGAATGACACGCGACTCCGGTTTGGAGGCAAACTG
>JAZGDV010000049.1:0-2245 GCA_036478175.1 Thermoplasmata archaeon | reverse complement strand
AACCAGTGAAACTCTTCGCCTTCGACCTGGAGAACACCCTCATCTACAACGAGCTTCTCCCAGACCTCGCCCAGCTGGTGGGTCGGGAAGAGGAGGTCCGGCACATCACCAGGCTCGGCGTGGAAGGGAAGATTGACTGGGAGGAGGGCTTTCGGCAACGCGCCTCATTCCTCGTAGGGTCTCGTCGGGAGGACGTACAGAAGGTAGCGGGTGAACTGCGCCTCGTCCCCGGGGCCCTGGGTTTCGTCAAGTCCATCCGCGGCCGCGGTCATGCTGTTGGCCCTATCACCGGCGGCCCCTCCGAGATCGCAGAGAGCGCCAGCCGGCTGTTCAAGGCAGATCGAGCGGTTTCGAACGACTTCATCTACAATGGGGAGACGTTTACGGGGGAAGTCACGGTTCGAGTGAAGCCGGCCAGCAAGGAGGCGCTCGCTCTTCAGATGGCGGAATCTCTAGGCATCGCTCCCGACGACATCGTCGCCTTCGCCGACGGGGTAATGGACGAGAAGTTGTTGAGCCAAGCCGCGGTGTCCGTGGCGATCAACTCCCAGGGAAGCCTCCGGGACGCCGTCGATTACGAGGCTGCCGACTTTGAAGACACCTACCAGTGGCTGAACGAGCGGGGAATTCTCTGATCGCGGGAACGAATGGCTCTCCCGAGGGAAATCGACTAAAGGCATGGCTTCCCTGCCTGGGATGAGGTCCCACGGGGACACGACGGGTGCGAGGCCATGGTCGAGGAGGAGTATCGCTGGACACGGGAGGATCTGAGGCAACTCGATGAGAATCTCGTGGACGAAAGGTCGACCCAGTGGCTCTACGAGACCCTCGCCAAGCGGGAGGGCGATTCCCCCCGAGGGGCCCAATTGAAAGAACTCGCGGACTTCGAGGAGAGGCACGCGACGATCTGGGAGAACTTAATCGTACACCTTCGGAGAAGGGTGCCCCGGAAGGTCCGCCTCTGGGAACATCGCCTGCTGATCTGGTTGGCCCGAGTCTTCGGGGTGGGAACCGTCCTCCCGATTTTGCACCGAATCGAAGTGGACGGGATCAGGCGGTATCGTGACCAAGCGTCCCGCTGGAAGGATCCAGCCGCGAAGGAGGCGTTCGATGAGATTCTTGCAGATGAGGTGAGCCATGAGATCGATCTCTTCGAGACCATGCGCGAGTCGGGACGTTCGGGGGGAACCCTCCGGAGCGCGGTGCTGGGCGCGAACGATGGCCTGGGGAGCATTCTCGCCCTCGTAGTTGGAGTGGCGGCCGCGGGTATCTCCGCGCCGGTCGTCGTAATTGCGGGAGTCGCAGGTCTCATCGCGGGCGCGGTATCCATGGCGGCCTCCGGCTACATCTCGGTCAAGGCCGAACAGGATGTGTATGCATCTCAGGTCAGCCTTCAGCGCGCCGCCTACGACGTCGCCCCAGAGGCGCGGAAAGGGCAGCTGGCCGAGGCCTACGAGGCCAAGGGTCTCTCTCAGGCCGAGGCAGAGTTGGTCGTGGAACGGCTGGCAGAGAACGAGGACGAGTTCCTCCGGGCCCTCCTGGCGGAAGCAAGAGGCATCGGGCAGGCGAGTTTCGAGAACCCGACGCGCCTGGCCTTGTACACCGGACTGGCCTTTGTCTCTGCCGGCCTCATCCCGATCCTGCCTTTCCTTGCCCTTCCGGTCTCGGACGCGATCATCGGGGCTGTCGTCGTCGCCGCAGCAGCCCTGTTTCTGGCAGGGGTCCTTCGGTCGCTCTCCACCCTCAATTCCTTCCTGAAGAGCGGGGTGGAGATGGTCCTGATCGGGCTGGGGGCGGCCGTTGCCACCTACCTCGTTGGCCTCGCCGTGGGCGGAATCGTCGGGCTGTAGAGTGGCGCTCGGCGCTAGATCCAGGTAGCATCGTAACAGGCACACGGCCGGGGGGTCGAAATTCCAGCATACATGGTCCGGGAGGACCGACCTCTTCGAAAGCTGTAAGGGGCGGTCGAGCCTTCGTCCAAAAGGAGGGAGATCCACCTGGTTCAGAAGATAAGCCGCGAGGAACTGAAGGCCAGGCTTGACCGAGGGGACAACATCAAACTCGTCATGACCATGAACGAGTGGCAATTTCAGGTCGAACACATACCCGGATCCATCTGGGTTGCGGACAAGGAGAGAGCCGAACGCCTTCTCAACCCCGAAGACGAAATCGTGACCTATTGTTCGGACCGAGCTTGCAGCGCGAGCCGGATGGCGGCGCACCTCATGGAAAAGGCGGGCTACAA
>JAZGDV010000048.1:0-6186 GCA_036478175.1 Thermoplasmata archaeon | reverse complement strand
TCTCCTCTTCGGAGCACGCGATCCCCGAACCGGTAGTGGGGCTGCGAGCCGTTGGGGCCGGAGGCGGCGATGGGGCGGAAGGAGGCGGCGTCGGCCCCGGCGGCCATGAGGGCGTTGCGAATGGTGTTCGCCACGTCCCGCTCCACTTGCCCCTCCTCCAAGGAGTCCACCACGACCGCCATGGCTCGGTCCGTGGCCTCGTGGGCCCGACGCAGGATCGAGATCTCCTCGGGGTCCTTGACAATCCGCAGCTCCTGCATGAGCCCCTCCGCGTCCTGGAAAAGGGCTCCAGGCAGGACTCGGCGGAACATCAGAACGAAGCGGGCCCACATCCGGGTATCCAGGGCCACGTTCACCAGCCCGGACGCGTCGGACATCTGTTCCAGTAAGAACGCCGCCTGGTCGTCCCCGTCCTTCCACACACGGACGTCGCCAATCCACCCCTCCCGATGGACCTGTTCCTCGTACAGGGCCGGCACCACCATCCGGGGCTCTCCGTCCCGAGGGAAGAGGGCGGTCAGAAGGCGTTCGCCGGGCGTCTCGAGAAATCCGGTCATGTAGGTCATGTTGGGCCCAGGCGTCAGGGCCAGGAGGTCGATGTTCTGGGCCTCCATGAACGCGCGGCATCGCTTCCAGCGACCCGGATAGTCCATGTTTTCCACGGGATTCCCCCGGCCCACGACGGAAAGACGGTATTTCTGCCTTCGCCCAGAGCGGACCGGAGGACCCAAATGCTTATAAGGGCACTTAAATACTATATAAAGGGAGAAGGCGCGCTTCTTGGAGGAATGACAATTGGCTAAGATCAAGATTGAGAACGTCGTGGCATCCACCTCGCTGGGCGGGGAATTGGATTTGCAGGCCATCGCCCTGGCCCTGGGCGGGGCCGAGTACGAGCCGGAGCAGTTTCCCGGCCTGATCTATCGCTTGAAGGAGCCCAAGACGGCCACTCTCCTCTTTCGCAGCGGCAAGGTGGTCTGCACGGGCGCCAAGAGCTTGGCGGACGTGGGCACGGCCATTCGGACGGTCGCGATGCAAATCAAAGATTCGGGCATTGATATCAACACCGACCCTGACATTGAGGTCCAGAATATCGTGGCCTCTTCCGACCTGGAGCAGGAGATCAACCTCAACGCCATTGCCATCAGCCTAGGGTTGGATCGCGTGGAGTACGAGCCGGAGCAATTTCCGGGGCTCGTATACCGCCTGGACGAACCGAAGGTAGTCGTTCTCCTCTTCGGAAGCGGCAAGCTGGTGTGCACGGGGGCCCGACAGCCCTCGGACGTAAAACGAGCCGTCGAGAAAATCACCGTGGAGCTTCAGGCGGCGGGCCTCCTTCGCTGAAGGCGGCATCCTCCAGGAGGGGCCGTGTCGGCCTGGAAGGAGGAACTGAAGGGCCTGCCCGTCACGGACCACCACGTCCACCTCCGTCCTTCGGGACAGGGTGTGGAAGCCGTCCAGGAGTTCGCGCGCTCCGGGGGGACACGAATCCTCCTCGTCCACGTTCCCTACGAGGACCTGCCCACCCGCCGGCCCGAGGATTTTGAGGCCGCCTACCGCCGGACCCTCCGGATGGCCCAGCAAGTACGGGCCCTGGAGGTCGTGGACGTGCTGGTGGCCCTGGGGCCCCATCCGGCCGAATTGGTTCCCCTGAGCGAGCGATGGGGCCTCGCGCGGGGAACAGAGACCATGCGGACGGCCCTCGAGATCGCCCAGGCCCACGTCATGGAGGGGGACGCCGATGCGATCGGCGAGATCGGCCGGCCCCATTGGGCCGTCGAAGAGGACCTGTGGACCCGGTCCAACGAGATCATGGCCTACGGGGTGGAAATGGCCCGTGAGGCCGGGTGTCCGGTCATCCTCCACACGGAGACGCCCTCTCCCGGGCTGTTCGATGACCTCGCCTCGGTGGCGGATCGCGTAGAGATCCCCCGAGGGCGGGTCGTGAAGCATTATGCCGACGCCTCCGTCCTCCCGGAGGAGAACCTCGGCATCTTCCCCTCGATCATCGCCAGGGGAGACCACGTCCGGGAAGCGGCCTCCAAGGGATTCCGATTCCTCCTGGAGACGGATTACCTGGACGACCCCCGACGTCCCGGGGCGGTCCTGGGACCGAGCACCATCCCGAAACGAACCGCCGCCCTCCTCCGCGAAGGACTCGCGACCCGCGAAGATATCTATCGCATCCACGAGGAGAACGTCGTCCGACTCTACGGCGACCGGCCCTAGCGGCGCACGGAAAAGGTCTCGAAGGCGCCTTGGTACTCGTCCCACGAGACTTTGGCCTCCGCGACCCGGGCGTACGGCTGGCTCGTCTGGCACCACTCGATGAGGGCTTCCACCGGTTCTTGAGGGCCCTCCAGGACCGCCTCCACGGAGCCGTCCCGCAGGTTCCGGACCCATCCCACGACACCGAGGTCCTCCGCCTTGCGGCGGGTGTTGTCGCGAAAGTAGACGCCCTGGACCTGGCCGTAGAAGAGTACGTGGGCCCGAACCTCCATCACAAAGTTGATGCGAAAGGACCATATCATGATGTCGACTCCGACCGACCCGGTCGCCGCGCCTGATACTGAGGCCTCGGGATGGAACGGCGAAGCATCCACGACTACCGCGTCCGGGATGTCATGTCCACGGATCCTCGTACGGCCGCGCCAGAGGAGACTCTTTCTGACGCGCTGGCGGTGATGCGCCGCCACGACTTCCACGAGATGCCAGTGACCCGGGGGGAGGAGGTTCTGGGGATGATCTCCTACGACACCGTCCTTCGGCGGAGGAACCTGCCCCTCACGACTCGGGTGGACAGCATCCTCGTCCGCCCTCCCCGGGTCGAGCCGTCGGATTCCCTGACCCACATGGCGGAGTACCTCATCGCCTCCGGCTACCGGGCCATCCCTGTGGTGGAGGACGGTCGCCTCGTGGGGCTCATCACCCGCAGCGACGTGGTCGGGATCCTGGCGGACACCGAGGAGTTCGCGAACCTCCGTATCCAAGACATCATGACCCCAGATCCCCAGACGATGGAGGAGGGGGATTCCCTGGGGAAGGCGCGGGACCTCATGCGATCCCTCGACGAGCGGTCGGTCCCCGTGGTGGACGGGGAGGGGCGAGTGACGGGGGTCGTCGGGGTGAAGGACATGGTGGAAGCCCTGACGAAAGGCAAACCCCGTCGGGCAACGCGGGGGGACCGGGCGGGCCAGAAAACCGCCCTGCGGGTGGAGGTCCGGAGTGTGATGAGCGCCCCGGCCATCGTCATCGGCCCGGAGGGGAGCGGAGCGGAGGCGGCGGCCCTCATGCGGGACCGGGACATCTCGAGCGTCGTGGTCGTGGAGGACGGGCGACCGGCGGGGATCGTTACGCAGGCCGACCTCTTGGAGCAGGTCGCCGCTCTGCGACGGCGGGACGAGGTCCTGGTCCAGATCTCCGGCCTTGACGAGGATGACTGGTGGACGTATGAGACCCTCTACGCCGTCATCGGCCGGGGCCTGCGGAGAGTCAGCGACATCGCCCGGCCCACCGTCTTCAACGTCCACGTGGTCACCCACCGCAGCCAGGGGGACCGTTCCAAGTACTCCATCCAGGCCCGCCTTGGGACGGAACACGGCCTGCTCGTCGCCCGCGGCCACGACTGGGACGCCGCGCAGGCCATGCACAAGGTGATGGCGCATCTGGAGCGACGCATCAAGCGGACGAAGGACCGGAACATGGCTCTCCGGAAAGGGCAGAAGGAAGGGCCCTGAGTCCGCGGACTAGAGCTGCAGGAATTCGCGGGTCAGGAGTGCCCGCTGCCTCCGTACCAGGGCGAGGAGGTCGACGGGGATGATGAGCCTCGCGCCGCTGGCGGGCATGGCGTCTCGCATCCCCTGGAGGAGCTTCATGACCTCCGTGAAACTGTACTGGACGAAGAGGTATTCCAGGCCGTCCAAGAGGATGACCCCCTTCTCCCCGCCCTCGAGGAACTTGTGGACCCGTGTCTCCATGTCCTCGAGGGACTGAATGGCCCCCTTGGCCCTCGTCCCGTCATCGGTGAGCCAGTAGACGCGGGCGCCCTCCAGATCCCAGCTCTCCTTCAGCTTGTCGGGGTAGGTGCGGGTGATGCAGAGCCCCGGATGGCCCTTGGAGAGCGCCTGGGTGAAGACCTTCATGGCCCGATTCTGCCCCTGGGTCACGAGGTAAGCCTCCCCCGGTTCCAGTTCGATGACGCGCTCTGGCCTCGGCTTGGTTCGACCCATGGTCTCCTGGGAGAACCCGGTCCCCTTTCGCTTCAGGTACCGTGAGGCGACGTAGAGGCCCGCGACTGAGGTTCCGAAGAGGAGGAGAAACATCGTCGCCGTGCGCTCCGAGTCGAGGGTGCCATTGCCGCCGGGGATTTGGAGGGTGCCCGCACCGGTCACTTCGAGGGTGACCAACGTCGCCGCCCCTCCCTCCGGGAGGGGGGAGGAGAGGAGGAGGGCCGAAAGGCACATCAGGACGGCGAGTCCCGAGGCCCGGGCGGAGGAGGAGAACGGGCGCATGAGGTCGGTGGGTTTCTACTCGGGGCGGCTTTAAAGTCCCTGTGAGTCCATTTTCTGCGCTGATAATCGGCCTCGCGAGCGATACCCGCCCCGATAGCTTCTTGTGGCCGCGCCGTCTCAATCCCATCCGCTATCGAGGGTCGATCGAATGCCCAAGTGCATCGAGTGTGGCACGAATGTAGGAGACCCAGACGAGTTCTACTACTGCCCGACGTGTGGCGGGTCCCTCTGCAACGACGATCGAAAGGACCACACCCACGCCGACTAGAGTTCCAGAAACTCACGGGTCGCGGGGGTTAGGACTTCAATCCCATCGGCGGTCACCAGCACGTCGTCCTCGATACGAACCCCGCCGTAGTCCACCAGGTAGACCCCCGGCTCGACGGTCATGGCCATCCCCTCCTCGAGGGTCGTTCCGGGCAGGGACCCCATCCCCGCCCCGTCGTGGACAGCGAGGCCGATGGTGTGACCCAGACCGTGGATGAATCGTCCCTTGAACTCCGTGCCGTCGATCACGTCGCGTGCGAGTTCGTAGATGGTCTTCCCGTCGGCGCCCGGCTTCATCACGTCCATGGCCGCCTGCTGGGCCTCGCGGACGACCTCGTACATGCGCCGCTGCTTCTCCTCCGGCTTCCCGAAGACCATGGTCCGGGTGACGTCGGAGACGTAGCCCCGGTACCGGGCGCCGAAGTCGATCAAGAGAAGGTCCCCCTCGCGGAGGTGACGGTCGGCGGTCGCGTGGTGGGGCAAGGCCGCGTTGGGTCCGGAGGCGACAATCGGGGGGAAGGCCGGACCCGAGGCTCCCTTGGTCTGCATGAGATAGTTCAGCTCCGCCGCGACCTCCGACTCCGTGCGTCCCACCTCCAAGGAAGGCAGGAGCTCTTCGAAGGCTTCCACCGCGATTCGGCAGGCCTCGCGGATCATTTCGACCTCGGCGGCGTCCTTCACCTGGCGCGCCCTCACGATCGCCTGGGAGACATCGTGGACTTCCGCGTCGGGATTGGCCTCGACCACCTGGCGATACCCAGCGTAGGTCAGTTCGTTCCCGTTGATGCCCAGGGTGCGGACGCCCTTCAGCAGGCGTTCGAGGGCCTTCGCCTTCTCCTCCTTCCCCGCGAAGACCTCGACGGGGACGTCTTGGGAACGAGCGATGTCGGCCTCCAGCTGGGAGGACAGGACGGACAAGGTACCGTCGGGACGAAGGACGGCGGCGCACCCCTCGAAGATGCCCCCGTGCATGCCCGTGGCGTAGAAGAAGGTCTTGTCGATCTGTGGCTCCGTCCCGTTGAGGAGGACCACCGCGTCCAGAGGATTCTCCAGCTCATCGAATATGCGCCGAACTCGGGCCTCCACGGAAGGACCTAGGACGGGCGGGAATAAAGCTTATCAGGCGGGAGGGCGAGGGAGGCCTCGGGGAGCCCGTGGTCCGACGGCGGAGGAAGGGCCTGGAGCGTCGCATCGCTCGGGAACGGATGGACATCCTCTTCGAGTTGGCGGACGAGGAGGCCCGGCGGGGCAACCTCCCCCGGGCCAACCGCTACGTCGACCTCGCTAGGCGGCTTGGGATGCGGTACAACGTTCCCTTCCCCTCGTCGTATCGGCGCCGCTACTGCCGCGGATGCGGGGCCTTCCTGGCACCGGGCGCCGCCGCCACAGTCCGCCTCCGTCGCTCTCG
>JAZGDV010000047.1:0-2428 GCA_036478175.1 Thermoplasmata archaeon | reverse complement strand
TCGGGTGGACGTTCCGTTCGAGCTGCCCGCGCCCCAATTTGGGGACATCGCCCTCCCCACGCACGCCTACGCGAAGGCGGCGCGGGCCTCACCCCCTGAGATTGCCGCCCGGTTGTCGGAGGCCATGCCGCCGGCCGGAAACTACGTGAGCCGCCATGAGCCGGTGGCAGGGTACGTGAACTTTCATCTCGACCTGGGCCCCTTCGCGGAGCACACCCTGGGGGCTGTATTGCAATCCGCAGAGGGTTACGGGCGAGCGGCCCCCAACGGCTTGCGTGCCCTTGTTGAGCACACCAGCGTGAATCCCACGGGACCCGTTCACGTGGGCCGTGCGCGCAACTCGATCATCGGGGACACCCTGGCACGACTCCTGGATCGGACGGGTTACGAGGTGACCCGGGAGTTCCTCATCAACGACTCTGGCCGACAGGTATTGACCCTCCTCTGGGGCCTCGACAACCTACGCGAGAAGGACATGGAGCCCCCGGCTCGGGAGGGGGAGGACTACCGGCTCGTCCGCTTCTATCAGAAGGCGATGCAAGCCGCGGAGGACCCGTCCGTCGCAGAGGAGGTCGACGGCCTGGTGCGTCGCCTCGAAGACGGGGATGAGGAACTCCGGCGCCGCGTCCGAACCGTGACGAAGCAGATGATGGACGGCATTCTCCGGAGCCTGGAACGCCTGGACATCGCCTTCGACAGCCTCTTCTGGGACGACCAGGTCCTCGCCGACGGGAGCGCCCACCGGGTCGTGGAGCGCCTCCGAGACGGAGGCCACTTGGAGGAGGAGGACGGGGCCCTCTACATCGACATGACCCCTCACGGGTTCGCGGGACGGAATCCACGTTGGTTCCTCACGCGGCGGGACGGGACGACGCTCTACACCACGCGGGACCTCGCCTACCACCTCGACAAGTTTGGGCGCAGCGACAAGGCCCTCACCGTCCTCGGGGAGGATCATCGACTGGAGTTCCAACAGCTCTCCGTCGCTCTTCGTCTCCTTGGAGTCGAACAGAAGGCGGAGGCGGTGTTCCTCGCCTTGGTATCCCTCCCCGAAGGGCGGCTCTCCACCCGGGCGGGGCGCGTCGTCAACCTCGACGACCTTGTGGACGAGGCCGTCGAACGGGCCTTGCTCGCCGTGAAGGCGAGGCGCGAGGACCTGTCCGAGGAGGAGATGGGGCGGATTGCGGAGGCCGTCGGGATTGGGGCGGTCCGGTACAACATCGTGAAGGTCCAGCCGGAGAAGCGGATCTTGTTTCGGTGGGACCAGGCATTGAGCCTCGAAGGTCAGACCGCCCCCTTCCTTCAGTACGCCTATGCCAGAGCCGCGGGCATCCTTGGGAAGGCGGCGGGGCTGGACGGTTGGGACGGGAGCCTCCTTACCCTTCCTCAGGAGCGGGCCCTGGTGAAGCTCCTCGCCCGATACCCGGGGGTCCTCCGAGACGCGGCGGAACGCCGCCGCCCCAATCGGGTGGCCCTCTTCGGCCATGAGGTGGCGACGACTTTCAACCGGTTCTACCGGGACTCCCCTGTTCTCCAAGCCGAGGAAGACCTTCGCGCCGCTCGGCTTGCTCTGGTGACGGCGTTCAGGATCGTCCTAGGCAACCTTCTGGTCTGTCTGGGGATTCAGCCGCTGGAGGAGATGTAACGGACCCCGTGGGCTTCGCCCGCAAGGCCCGGCGATGAACCCCGCCTATTTCGTGATCCGCTCCCGGCCCCGGCCGCGCATTCGTCGCCGCAGGAAGAGGGCCACGGGGATCCCTACGATCACCGCGATGATGGAACCGATGAGGAGGGGCTGCTTCCATGCGGCCTCGCGCACGTCCACCTGCCGCTCGACGGTGTTCCGGGGTCCGATGAAGAGCTCCGGCTCATCTATGTCCGTGACGTTGGCACGCAATGTGTAGTTGCCCAGCGGGCCCGTGATCCACGTGAACTCCACGATCTTCGTCTCCCCGGGATCGAGGGTGTTGTTCGTCAGAGTCCCGTTCATGTCCTTGAAGACGGGGATGATGGGGACCGGGTCGCCGGGCGACTGGCCGAACTGGAAGGCGAAGAAGCTGACCTGGACATCCGTGGCGGGCGCTCGTTCGAGCACGTTCGTCACGTTGAAGGTGATGAAGAGGCTCACCGAGCCGAAGAAGGTCGACTCCTCCGGGCTCGCGGGTTCGATGTGCATGACGTTGGGTTCGATCTGCAGGTCGGGTCGCTTGGAAGGGTCGACGCCCACCACGATGCTCCGTGTCGCGTTGCCCTCATTCCCGGCACGGTCCGTCACGTTCAGGACGACGTCAAAGGTGCCGCTGTCGGTGTACGTGTGGCTGACATTCACCCCGCTCGCCGTGGTATCGTCGCCAAAGTCCCAGTCGAAGGTCAGGTTCTGGACGCTATCGAGGTTGTCGGTGGTGTCCGACCCGTCGAAGAAATAGAC
>JAZGDV010000046.1:0-2283 GCA_036478175.1 Thermoplasmata archaeon | reverse complement strand
GTGGCGAACTTTTTCTCTAGGTAGAGGAGCGCGTCCTCCTGGCTGAAGATCCCCGCGGGCGGGTAGAGCTTCTTGTTCTGGATCTCCTCCAGGTTCGCGTAGACGATGAGGCGCATCTGGGGGGTCGCGACAATGGCGTTGAAGATCTCCTCGTCCTTGTCCATTCCCAGGGCCTTGAGGAGGATGACGAGGGGGATCTGGCCGGAGGCCGTGGGGACGGTGACCATGAGGATGCTGTCCTTTTTCTTCTCCACCAGGGTAAGGGCCCGGTACCCTTCCCGCTGGGAGAAGACCTTGGCCACCTCCATACGGCGGCCGTACCGCTCGCTGAATTCGACAAGGACGCGATTGGGAGCCAGGTCCTCCAGGGAGATGAGCACCCGTTCTGTTCCGCTGATGATGAAGTAGCCACCGGCATCATAGGGATCCTCACGGAGATCCACGAGCTTCCGGTGATATTCCTCGTCGAGGAGGTCGTACCCGTCTTCCAGGTTCTCTCGATAGAGGCGGCACTTCTTCGTCTTGACCATGATCGGGAGGTTGCCGATGAAGACCCGAGCAGGCTCTCGCTCGATGCCGTCCTCGACGATGGTGAAATCCAGGTAGAGCGGTGCCAGGTAAGTCAGATTCCGGAGGCGGGCCTCCATGGGGGTGAGGGGGTGAGAAGCGCCGTTGGCCTCCTTGACTTCGGGCAGCTTCACGTGGATGGTGGGCTTCGCATCGGGCGGGATCCGTCCGTTCTCCTCGGTCCGACGGCCAAAACGAATCTCGACCTTTCTACCCTCCGTTCGGTCCTCGTCAAGCTTAATGATGCCCCGCCGCTCGTCGTCCACCATGGCCCGAAGGCTGTCCACAATGCCTTGCATCCGGCTGTTCAGATTGTCCTCCGACGCCAGGAAATCGTTGAAGCTGGCGATGTGGTGGTTGACGATGCTCCGTTCCCGAAAGAAGGCGTGTACAAGCTCCCGCATGCTTATCTCTCCACGACGACCCGGTAGGCCACGAACACCCCGGCCGTGGGGCTCTGGCGAACGACCTTGATGACCCGCCCTTCGGCGATGGGCTCGCCCACCACCTCCTCGAGGAAACGGATGGCGGGGTCCCCGCGCTTGATCTTCGGGAGCTGTTCCCGGCCCACGCGCAGCTCGGCCAGGATGGCATCGGCCTCCTTCTCGGAAAGCAGGTGATGCTCGGGGACCATGTCATGCTCCATCACGTTGAAGGCCATTGGGTATCCTCCTACCGCTCGCCGCCCGACGGGCCCGCGGGGACTTTCGCTGCGCCTCCCGGAGGGACGCAATTTCGAACCCCGGACCATCTGGTTTCAGCGCAATCGCCCCCAGGAATCGTTCCTCGAGCATTGCCTAAAAGCCAGACGCTCTTTCTAGGGACCAGCCTCCGGCCGTCCAACCTAGCTGAGCTACGGGCCCAGGGGGCGGCGGTACGCAGGAGAAATTGAAGCTCCAGGCTGAGATAAACCTTACGGTATGTCATGTCGGGCCAGATCGCCTCGATGTGCCGGACCTCGGATGGCAGGTGGCGATGGAGTTCGTCGCTATTTAATCCTCTCGTCGCGAGGCGGGCCGGGGAACCCTTTTAAGGGCCTTGGGCCTGGATGAACCGTGCTGGCCTGGATCGAGACCCAATGTACGACGTGCGGTCGTCCCTTGACGGAACAGGGATCCGTCATCTTCCGGTGTCCACGGTGCGGGGTTACCACCATCGGCCGGTGCGTGCGTTGCCGGGATCAGAGCGTGCCTTACGCCTGCAAGAAGTGCGACTTTCACGGGCCCTAGGTGATCGTGTGGGCCGAGTCGTGGTCACATTCCGGGTCATGCCGATGGGTCCGGACGTCGAAATACCCCCACTACGGGAAGCCTTGCACGCATCCTTCGCGGGGGACTTACGGGACCTCGTCGAGAAACCAGTGGCCTTCGGCCTCGTGGGCCTGGAAGCCATCGTCCTCCTGGAAGACGAGGAGGGGCGCTTGGAGGCCGCGGAGGAGGCGATTCGCGGGTTGGAGGGTGTCGGGAGCGTGGAGACCCTCTCCGTTGACCTGATTTGAACCTGTTATCCCGCCCGCGCCTCGTGGAAAAAGGATTATATAACCGCATCTAGGTCTTTTGGGCGCTGTGTCCCCCCACACCCTGACGCTGTTGGACGACCTCACGCAGTTCGTCTTGACGTTCTGGCCGGCCTTCGTTCTCACCTTCTTCGTCTTCGTGGCTTTCCTGTACATCTTCGCCTACCTGAACCGCTTCTTTGAGTACCTCAAGGCCCAGG
>JAZGDV010000045.1:0-4205 GCA_036478175.1 Thermoplasmata archaeon | reverse complement strand
TGCGCGCAGTGGCTACGCCTCGCCCGCCTGCCGTAGGAGATGCGCGGCGTCCTCCGGCGGGACCGAGTTGATGTAGAAGCCCGTCCCCCGCTCGAATCCCGCCCTCTTGGAGAGCCGCGGGGTGAGTTCGAGGTGCCAGTGATAGTAGGGGTAGTCCCCGCCGTCGCTGGGCGCCGTGTGGATGTACCAGTTGAAGGCGGGATTCCGGAAGAGGGTGTTCAGTCGTCCCAGGGTGTCCTTGAGGAGGCCCGCCAGCGCCCGCCTCTCGCGGGTGCTGATCGCCTCGAAGTGCACCCGGTGCGCTCGCGGCAGGACCCAGATTTCGAAGGGAAACCGGGAGGCGAAAGGGCACAGGGCCACGAAGTCCTGGTTCGCCAAGACGATCCGGGCCGAACCATCCAACTCCGCCTGCAAGATTCGATCGTAGGCGCACGCCCCGTTTTCTGCCTGGAAGGCCTTCGCGCCCCGGAGCTCGTCCTGGATACGCCGCGGCACCATGGGCGTGGCGATTAGCTGACTGTGGGCGTGGAAGAGGGACGCCCCCGCTTCCGCCCCGTGGTTCTTGAAGATCAGGATGTACGCCAGGCGGGGGTCCCGGGCCAAGTCCGCCGTACGGGACGCGTACGCGCGGAGGACCTCTTGAATCTGGCCCTTCGTGAGGGCGGAGAAGTCCTTCGCGTGGTCAGGTGTCTCCACGATGATTTCGTGGACCCCGACACCGTCCAGAGAATGAAAGAGCCCGTCCCCTCTGGCTCGGACCTCGCCGTCTGGGGTGAGCGCGGGAAACAGGTTCGGGACGCACCGAACTCGCCACGCCGAGCCATCGGACGAATCCGAAGGGTATGCGAGGACTTCGGGTGGCGTCATGTGCTCGTGGCCGGGACAGAAGGGACAATCCTCCGGGGAGGTGGCCAGGCTTACGGTGCCTTGGGTCTCAATGGGGCGCTGCGCGCGATCGGGGGCGAAGACCACCCAGGTATCCGTTACGTAGTCCTTCCGGAGTTCCGGCACCGTTGCTCGAGCTTGGAAGCGGGGGCGTGAGATAAAGACGTGACTTCGCTTCGGACCGGCTCACGGGTCGAAGGTGGGCCTCCGCCGCCGGAAAGCCTCTACGTAGTCCTCGCGGAAGGCCATGTTCCCCGGGAGTGCATCGAACCACCGGACCGATTCGATGCCCGTCCCCGGGACGGCGTCCTCGGCTAGGGCCTCGGCCTCAAACTGGAAGAGGAATCCCCGGGCCGCATTGCGCCCGTCTGTGACCGTGAGGTCGAAGGTGCGGGTCAGGTCGAGGATCCGGACCCGAAGGTCGGCCTCCTCCCGGACCTCTCGGAGGAACGTCTCCTCCGGGCTCTCTCCGGGAAGGGCGCCGCCTCCCGGGGCGACCCATTCCCGTCCCCACCCCGAACCGGGGCCGTGTCGGAGGAGAAGGACCTGGCCCGTTCGGTTCCAGATGAGCCCCACCCCTCCGATGTTGCCCCCCTCGACGCGCTGCAGTTCGCGGACCTTTTCCCCGGATGCTTCCCATGTCCGCGTGAAGTGGGGCACCCGGCCATAGTGATTGACGAGGGTGCGGAGAGAATCGGGCATCTCCACGGAATCGCCTTACCCTTCGGCCAGCGAGGCGTAGAGGAGGGGGAGCAGGAGGCTCGCGTCGCCTTCGACGGTGACCCGCCTGGCGTCGGCGCCCACCTTGCCCCAGGAGACGGCCTCCCGGAGACGCGCGCCAGACAAGCTCCCGTCGTGCTCTACGGCCGTCGTCAGGGAGACGGCGTAGTCCAACCCGTCACCGAATTGGTTCCACCAGAGGACGTGGTGCTTCGAGACGCCGCCCCCGATGACCAAAGCCCCGGTGCGCTTGGATTGAAATACACGATCCGACAACAGGGTCTCGTCCTGCATCGGGTCCACCACGAACTCCGGGTGCTCCTGCCCGAAGCTCCAGAGGTGGTATCCGAAGGCCCCGTCGGTCAGGGCGGGCACGATGACGGGGATCCCGCGACGGGCACACCAATACAGCAGAGAGGACTCGTCGCCCAACCGATCCCCCGCCAGTTCCAGCAACTTCCACCCACTCAGCTTTCGCTCGCCCTCTTCCCATAACGCCTGGAAGAAGGCGCGGAGGGTTCGCTCCAACCCGGTCCCGTAGGTCTTGGAAGGCACGAGGACGTTGCCCAGCCGGAATACGCCCGCGTCGTGGAGCGCGGTGTCGTCCATCGAGAAGGCGCCGTGGTAATAGGCCCCCCTCGTTCGGGCCAGGTCGTGGTCGAGGGTGCCGCAGGTGGTGACCACCACATCCACCATCTCTCGCCGGACGAGGTCTCGGAGGACGCCGCGACATCCCGTGGCCATGAGCGCGGCCGGGAAGGAGAGGAAGGTGGTGCAATCCTTGTCTTCGATCATGGCCCGGAGGATATTCCGGGCCTGGGCCAGTTTGACCGCCGTGAATCCTCCCCCCCGCCCCATCTGGTCGACGAGCTCGCGGCAACTCGCGCCGGCCTCCAGGGCGTAGTCCTGGACCTCCCGGTCCAGTGGGGGCTCCATGAGCCACGTAGGGGGCGACGTTAGAAAAGCGTTCCACCTGACGGATCACCGTTTCAGGTGATTCCGAAGCATCGCGAGGAGACGCGGGAATTCCTTGTGCCAACGGGACCGATGACCGCAGGCCCGGCAGTTCGCCCACCCGTCATCGTGGAAGGTAACCCTCTCGGATCCGCAGGTGCGACAGACGCCCACCGTCGGTTTCTCCACCCCGTGGCCGGTCCGCCGCTCGATGACCCGCGGTAGGATGGCGTCGACGGCTCGTTTGGCCGCCTCTGCCTTCGCGAGAGCACCCAGGTACTCGTTGCGCCGAAAGAGCTCGAGGGCCCCGCGAAGGAGGGCCTTGGGCTCCTCGATATCGATCCCGTAGGCGTTGGCCTCCTTCAGGGTGGGTTTCAGGCGCGCCACGAGTTCCCGCACCTGGGAGAAGTACTCCCGACGCATGGCCATGGCGCGGTCGATGTGGCCGCGCTGCGATTCCAACACGGCCGTCTCACAACGCCGAGCGATCTCCTCGCACAGCACGAGTTCGTCCCGCTCTAGCGCAGCCCACGCCTGTTTTACGAGCTTGCGAGGGCCGGTCAGGGAGGGCCCGAGAGCCTCCGTCTCCTCGATGCGGGACTCCACGACCGCCAGGTAATCCTTGAGTTCCTCGATCCGCCGGGCCCGGAGGTTCTCGACGGTCTTGTCGAACTGATGGACCAGCTCCATGGCCTTCTCTCGATCCCCCAGCGTGGACGCCTCGTCGGCCCTCGTCAGGAGTTCCTGGGCCTCGCCCAGGTCAATACGCAGGCCTCCCAGTTCTCGGAGCGCCACCTCCCGCTCCTCGAGGAGGTCCCGGACCATGCCCACCTCCTCCATGTACAGGTCGGCGATCAGGCGCTGCAGATCCCTCACCAGCCGAGCGCATCGGAGGAGGTTCCCCGCGTCAAATGCCTTCTGCGCCTCGTCGATGGTCGCCCGGAAGGCCCGGGTCGAATCGTTGCTGCCATAATGCCCCGCCAGTTTCCGGGCCGCCAGGAGGGCTCTGGCGCAGGTCCCTTCCATGTATCGCTTGGTCCACTCGCCCACCAGGTTCAGGGCGTCGCGGGAGAGGGCGATGGCCGACCGATAGTCCTCGCGGTCGATGCGGTTGGCGGCCTCGATCCAGAGGTCCTCCAACTGGCCGAACGGCGGATCGGAGCTCGGACGAATGTCCTCCAGGACCAACTCGGCGGGTGCTTCCGTAGAGGCGGGCTCCCCCCCGCCCCCCTTGGCCTCCACGAGCAGATTGAGGAGGTCGGCCTTCCGGCGTCTGCCCCGGAGGCTGACTCCCCATGCCTTGGCCTGAGACCGAAGCTCCGGGACGGTGAGGGCGCTGAGCGCCTCCCGAAGAGCCGACACATCCAGACCCGCGAGGGGCGAGGTCTCCTCGACCTCTTCGCCGTCCTCGGAGGGGGCGTCTCCGGGAAGCGGAGGAGCCCACTCCTCCGAGCGGCGCTTCGGCTTCTGCGCCATCGGCCGAGCCTTGCCGGAGAGTTCGCTTAAAAGTTTCGTTGTCAGTTCGCGGGCCAATCGCGGACTACTTTCCCTCGAGAACCGGGGCGATGTCCCGTTCCAGGGCGTCCACGAGCTCCTTCGCCACCTCCTCATGAAGGTGAGTCGGTACGAGCTCGACTCCGAGCTTC
>JAZGDV010000044.1:0-3274 GCA_036478175.1 Thermoplasmata archaeon | reverse complement strand
GATATTTGGTAATGATGCGCGGATTGTATTGGCTATCGTGGCACACGCAATAGATGGTCTCGTATCCGAGGTTGTCCCGATAATTCGACCGGGGAATGAGACGCCAGCCCGGGCGACAGCAGGCGTGGGTGCAGCAGAGCCAGATGGCGTAGAGCCCATCGATCACAAACTCCTGCCGCGGGAAGTCCTCCGGCAACTCCAGCTCCGCCGGATCCATCATGATGAGCATGGCGGAGAACCCACAGACCAGCCCGGTGTCGGGGGTTCTCCACGCTTTCCAGATGACGTTTGCGCCCCTTCCTGGTTGGAAGTCACTTATCTGGGCTTCCCGACCCACGAGGTCCTCTGCTTCGTACCAAACGGGCAGCTGCGCGCCCTCGGGGCGGATGTAGAGAAACGAATCTAAGAGGTCGCCCACGTCAGGAGGGCAGTCAGGCGGGCTAATCAGGGAAACGACGGTTCCAAACCCAGCGGCCCCGACGAAGCCGACCGCGCCCGCGGCGACGGCCCCTTTCAAAAAGGATCGCCTTGTAAGGCCCGGCTTCTCCTCCTCTTCCAGGCCCCTTCGCTTCATCCTACTCCCTCAGCTTCCTTCGGGGGACGACCTTCGGCAGGCGGACCTTCACGAGCATCTCATCGGGCAGGAAGTTCCGTCGGAAAAGGTCGACCATGACCGCGACGCCTACGAAGATGATACCCATCCAGAGGGAGAGCCACGCGGGACTCCATTCCAGGATGAGGCCCGCGACGACGAGACCGGAAAAGAACAGGATGAAGAAGACCATGACGTAGACCATGAGAAGGGCCGTGAGGGACTCGCTGGGCGCCTCGGTCCGAATGATTTCCGTCACGGCAGTCCCCTCCGCCGGTGTTCCCGCTGGTCTGTATGGTGACGGCTCTCGTACTTGATGACAAAGTAGGAAACGATGATCACGGCGACCATGGCGAAGATGCCAATGAGTCCGATCCAGTAAGCCCGAAGGGCCACACCCTGGGGCGCGGTATCCGGGCCGCCAATCGCCCCCGTATCAGTCACGATGAAAGCCCCGGCCATTCCGGCGGCCCGATGTCCGGGTACGGCGCAATAGTACGGGAAGGTGCCGGTCTGGTTGATCCAAAACTCCACCCACCCCGTCTCCCCCGGCCTAAGAAGAGGGGTCGTGTAGAACACACCGGCCAACCTGGTCGTGAAGTTGTGCGGGAGGTCAGTGGTGAAATCCACGTTGAGGAAGGTGACGTTGACAAAGACGGGCGTCGGCCCCAAGATAATCTCGGTCTTGTCGAAGAAGAGGTTGTCCACGTCCCTCGAGTTCCCTGTGAGCGTGAGGAATACCTCGATGCTTTCAAGGGCGTGATGACCCGCCGCGGGTGGTGCGTGCAGGAGGAAAGATGAAAGGAACAGGACGAGGACGAGGCCCAATATGCGACTAAGGGTCGAAATACCGCTCCTGCGCATCGGGTCCTCATCCCAACTGGACCGATGGTCCAGCCGGCCTAGGCCAGTGGTGTATAAGAATATTGTGTAAAGGGAATGAAGGGTCGGTTCGAACCCGTTTGGCCAGCCCGTCAAGCCGGGGGTCTTGCCGACCGTTTTGGGGTCCTCCAGAGTCACCCCACGGACGACCCCTTCCTTTAAAGCCCAGAGAAGATACCCCTGCCGTGAAGGGATGGGGCAAGTCAACGCTAGTTCTCCTCATCATCCTCCTTCTTAGCACAATCTTCTTCGCACTCATCTACCGGCCATCCGACCCGCAAGCGGTTCCGGACGCCCCGCTCGTCTCCTTCGACCTCCGCGTCTCGCTGTATGGGATCGAGCCGGCACTCGTTCGAGTCAACCAGGGCAGCCTCGTGGCCCTGAACATAACCTCGGTGGACGAAGATCACCACTTCGGGCTGACGGGCTTTGGAATCACGCGTTGGATTCCCGCGAACGAGACCGTCGAAGTCCGGTTTCATGCGAACCTCTCCGGGACTTTTACGTACCGCTGCCTCATCACCGCGCCCGGCCACGTGGAGGAGGTAGGCACTCTCCAGGTGATGCCCCGAGCATAGCCCAGCCTAGCGCTCGGCGGGTCAGAAGATGCCGCAACGACGGCAGGCACCGCGCCCCTTGCACGTGGGGCAGGTGTGCTTGAGCACGAGGGCCGAAATCGCCCCTGCCCCCCGGCAATCCGGGCACATCCCGGTATCTTGGCAATGCGGACATGGGGCCGACAAGCGGTCTCGAACGTAGAGAAGTTCCGCGTTCTCCGGATGCAGGGAGAGGGCCTTCTCCAAGAGGGCCCGGACCTCGTCTCGGGTCCCCTGCCGGTCCATCCGGTCGAGGACCCCTGCCTTGAGCATCATGGCCTTTGCATGATCGGGATCCACAGCCAACACGCTATCCAGGTTCCCGATCGAACTCCGAAATGCCTCCGTGACTCGCCCGCTGTTCCGGTAGGCGGACCGGTCCTTCTTTCCCAAGGCCAGTATCTCGTCTCGCCTCAGGTCCTGCGCCCCTCGGTGCCGACGGACCCCATCGGCGAGGTGGATCTGCAGGTAGAGGTCCCGCACCTTGTCGTCGTGAGGAAATCGGGCCTGCCCTTCCTCGATGGCCGCCCTCGCTTCCTCGAACTCCTGAGCCTCCAACGACCGCTGGGCCCTCGTAAGGATGCGGGTTGCGTCCGGCTCCTCCACGGGAAGAGCCAAGGGACGGCCGCTTAAAAAGCCCGCAACGCGGGCAGGTTACGCCGCGGCTCCCACCGCTTCTTTGACGCGCATTCCGACGACCGCGATGGCGAAGAGCGCAAGGCTCACTAGGACCACCGCCCCACCCGGTGGCCAGGCCAACAGAAACGCAAGGACGATGCCCACCGACGTGGCCGTAACGGCGAAGACGACGGCCAACACCACGGACTGGCGGAAGCTCCGGCTCACATGCTGACTGGCGGCCGCGGGGAGGATCACGAGGGACGCCACGAGGAGGACACCGACGATCCGGGTGGCAGCCACCACCGCCACTGCTGTGAGCGCAACGAAGAGGATGTTCAGGGCGTGGGTAGGTAGGCCGCTGGCCTCGGCGGTCTCCTCGTCGAAGGTGAGGTAGACGTACTCCTTGTAGAGGCCCACCAAGGCGAGGAGGAGGATCCCGAGGAGGACCGCCAAGAAGAGGAGGTCCCCGGGACTGACCATCCGAATGCTCCCGAAGAACGCCTCCAGCAACTCCTCTTCGAGGCCCGCGGTCGTCGCCAGAATGACGCCCACGCCCAGCCCACCCGCGAAGATGATGCCGATC
>JAZGDV010000043.1:0-9669 GCA_036478175.1 Thermoplasmata archaeon | reverse complement strand
CGCGTTCTCCGGGGAGACCGGCGCCCCCACATATTGGTGGAATATGGATCCCAGCTTGATGCCAGCCTCGAAGGCGGCCCGCTCTGCGTCCGTGCACTCGAAGTAGTCGGCCGTCGGGTCCTCCATGCGACCTCCTCGCCGCGTGCAAGGGGCGAGGCGACTAAGAGTCTTTGCGGGGACCTCCCCCTTCGAGGTGATCCAGAGTCTCACTCAGGCTCCGGAGCACGATGACGTCCGACACTCGATGCCTCCCCTTCCGATCGATGAGCATCGGGGTCAGCCCGACTTGGGCGGCCCCCCGCACATCGGCCTCGAGGTTGTCCCCGATGTGGACCGCCTCGTGAGGCTCGACGTTCATGGCGGTCAGGGCGGCATGAAAGACCTTCGGGTCGGGCTTTTCGACTCCCACCGCATAGGAGTAGGTGATGGACTCAAACCGCCGAGCGAGCCCGAGGTCCTCAAGCAACCCGGGCAACTTGTGGGAGGCGTTGGAGATGATCCCCAATCGGTATCCCTCCTCCTGCAACCGCCCGAGCGTCGGTTGGACGTCCTCGAAGAGGTGGCTCTCCACGCCGTCAAAGAGCGCTTCGAGCCGATCGAGAATCGCCTCCTCGGGCGGCAGGTCGAGGCGCCGTAGGACGGCCGCGTCATGGCGGCGAAAGAACTCCTCCTCTTGCTCCGGAGGGGGAAAGGGAGACTCCAAGTCGTTCGTCCTCCACCCGCGGAGAGCCCGGATGATGTCGCCCCGGTTAAACTCGGGTCCTCGCGTCCCCAATCTCTCGACCATCTCCTCCGAGGTCACCTCATAGCCGTGGTCTTGGAGGGCTTGAACCCAGATCACATCGGCGCGGGGCTCCGCCCAGGCGAGGGTTCCGCCGAAGTCGAAGAACAGGACCGTGTACCGGCGTGACGCCATGGCCGCTGGCGCACGCGGGTGTCTGCTATAACCCTTCTTCACGGGGGAAATTGAGGCCAGAAGGGAAACCCCGAAGCTTATCAGCCGTTCGAAGCTTGCCCGGGTCATGCCTCACAAGTTCGATCCCGAGAATCTCGGGAGGTTGACCGATCCGGAGCGGGTCGAATGGCAGGATCCCTTCGCGATTCTTCGGGCGTTCGGTCTCCGATCCGGGATGTCCATGGCCGATGTCGGCTGTGGACCAGGCTTCTTCTCCCTACCGGCCGCCGAGCTTGTCGGGGACCGAGGGCGCGTCTACGCCATCGACATGCAGGAAGCGATGCTCTGGGCCCTCCAGGATCGACTCCTGGAGAACCGCGTAGCCCGGGTCCTCCCGGTCCTTTCACGCGAGGATCTCATCCCTCTCGCCTCCGACTCGGTGGACTTCGCCTTGCTGGTCAACGCCCTACACGAACTCGACGGGAATGCGACGATTCAAGAGGTGCGCCGGCTCCTGCGGGAAGACGGCCGGTTCGGGGTGGTGGACTGGAAGAAGGAGCCGATGGAACGCGGGCCGCCCGTAGAACATCGCATCGCGGCGGACGACGCCCGCGCCTGGATGATGGAGAACGGATACGAAGGCGAGGACGTGGAGGTCGGCCCCTTCCACTACGGACTCCTCCTCTCGGTCGTCGAAAAGGGTTAATCGAACCCGGCAGTCCGTAGCCTCGATGAAGCTCATCGGTGTCCTCGGCGGTCAAGAGCCGGAGGAGAAGTTCCTGACCGTGGCCGAAGAGGTAGGGTACCGGATCGCCCAGGGCGGCGCCGCCGTCATCTGCGGGGGCCTGTCCGGGGTGATGGAGGCCGCATGCAAGGGGGCACACCGAGGGGGTGGACTCAGCATTGGGGTGCTGCCCTCCATTCGGAAGCGCGACGCCAATCCCTACGTCGACATCGTCATCGCCTCGGGCATGAGCACCGCCCGCAACGTGATCATCGTCCGTTCGGCCGACGCTCTCATCGCCATCGACGGCAGCTACGGGACCCTCTCGGAGATCTCTCACGCCTTTGAGCAGCGCAAGCCCGTGGTCGCCCTGGGGAGCTGGGCCATGGGGAACCTGGGCGTCCCGCTCGAACTCTACCGGGAGGCCGAGGATCCTCAGGAAGCGGTGGGCCTGGCCCTCGCGTTGGCAGAGGAGGCGGAAGACTCTCCCATCCCCTTCCGCGGGTCCGGGTCCCTTCCTCGCGGCCCCCGAGGCTAGCGCTTCTCCAGGTCCTCCCCGCCAGCGAAGACCGCCTGGATTCCGCTGTACAGGTCCTCGATCCCGTAGGGAATCTCTGACGAGACAGGGGTGAGCCGCCGGTACACGCCAATCGTCTCGAGGGCCTTGAGAAACTCGATGTCAAGGAGCTGTTTCGGACTCCCACCCTCCTCCACGAGGGCGTCGTACAGGGCGTAGGGGTCGGAGGACCATTTGAGGACCGCCCGGAGCTCCTCTTCAGAGAGGACGTCGGCCTTGGAGAGGAGGTTGAGGAAGGGGAGCGAGTGACGGAACTGGGCGGTCGCGCTCAGGAGGAGGGAGCTCACGAGGCCCGAGGGGCTTCGCACGAGGATGGGATCGGAGAGGTAGGCGAGGAAGCCGTCTTGGCGACCGAACGCCTCAATCACCACACGGCTCGACTCCCGGAAGGTGAACAACTCCATTTGTCCGGGCGTGTCCACGAGCAGAAAGTCCGTCTCGAAGGTCTCCAAGACCTTTCCCACTTCAGTGACGTGGGCTGCGATTAGGTCGGCCGCGACGATCTGGGCGCCATTGGGACCCAGCTCGTACTCGTCCATGATCTCGGAGAGGCGGATCCAGTCGCGGATGTCCACGTCCGGCTCGTAGGGTATCGTCTCGGCCCCGGGGTCGAGATTGAGGGTGACCGCATCGTACCCTTCCAGCACCGCCCAGGCGCGGTAGGCCTCCACAAGGGTACTCTTGCCGCTGCCTGCCGTCCCGACGAAATACACGATGGGCGTAGGGGCCACGCCGCCACGAGAGGGCGGGGGCTAATTAAAGCGTGGGGGACGGGCCTGAAGGGACTTTCGGGGCCACGGGGGCCCTTTCGAACCCTTGACCAATCGGTATCTCCGGAGTGGCCTAAGAGCCGATCGCTCTACCTGGCTGAGCTACAGGCCCGTCGGGGGACCATGAGCTGCGGGTGGGCTTAAAGATATTGAGCCGGAGGGTGCCGTCAGCCTTTATAGAACGCTGGTACGTGGCATCTCCGTGGACGCGTGGGACCTGGGGGAACCGCGACTCGAATACCGATCCCTCCCTGCGAGCCCTCTGCTCCTCGCCCTCCTCTTCTTGACGATTATTGTCACCGCCATTGGGATCCCTGCGGCAGCCCTCACCCGCCTCCCCCTGGAGCTCTGGTGGTTGTGGGCTGCGCCTCCCCTCGTCGTCGCCGGCACCATCGTGCTGGCCCGGCTGAGTCCCCTGCGCCTCTACGAAGAAGGGCTGGAGATTCCCGTGCCCCTCTGGCGTCGCCTAGGGAGGATCCGGCGCGCCTACCGTTACGAGGAGGTCGTGAATCTGTACCCCCGCCTCTACTACGTCTCCGGCGCCGTTCTCTCTCCGTTCGCGGCCTCCGTAGGGACCGTCGAGCATCTCGGGCTCGCCCTGGAGCTGCAGAATGGCCAGGCCGTCACGTTGAAGTTCACGCCGGGCATCCCGGAGTTTGCCCGAGGAGAGGACAAGGGGTACGCCATGGTGGTCGGGGAGCTTCGAGAGATCTTTCAGAAAGCGAACAGACCGTGGGTCACGGAGGTGCACCCCTACGAGTCGGAGGAGATTGACGCAATGAGACGCGTGGCCGCGCGGCCGCTCCTGCCTTTCTGGGTCATCGTCCTGGCCTTCTTCGCCCCGGTCGTCCTCATGCCGGGCCTCTTCTTCCTCCTCACGGCCCTGGGAAGTCCTATCGAAAGCGCGCAGCTCGCCCTAATCCTCCTGGTCGGCCTCTCCCCACCCGCGGCCATGCTGCTGACTTCCTGGCGACGCAGTCGGCGCCGCCACTTCTACCTCGCGGAGATCTCCAAGTACAACGAGTGGAGACGGGCCTCGCCACCGTTCTAGGTGTCCCATTCGTAAAACCCGACCCCCCCGGGGCCCGGATCCTCGTTCAGGATGATGAGGAGCACATAGTGACGGCCCGTTTCGACCTGTACTCGGAAGTAGTCTCCGACGTTCAGGGTGAGGTCGCCATCGGCGTCGATGTAGGATACGGGTCCGACGGGCTCTCTGGCGTTGAGGGCCCCCTCGTGTCGGACGGGACCATTGATCAGGCGGAAACCAAGTTCCTCGACGGGGCGGGGGAAGGAGGCCGACTCGACGGTCACGGTCGTCATCGCATCTGTGGCCTCCCCGGACAACTTGTAGAAGGGGTCCCTGGGCTGGCCCTCAAGTTGCAGGAGGATCGGCAGGAACACGACCCCAAGTACGACAGCGAGGCCGAGGGAGGCGGCGGCCGATACCAGCATCATACGCTTGCCTTTGGCCGAGAGGGGTCGCCGACGACCCTTGTGTCCCGCCTCCGCTTCCGCCATCCTGCTCACTCCACGTAGATGGCCGGTCTCCAGGGCGTGGCCTGATTGGCCCTCGAGAGGGGATCTTCGATGTCCGAGTCGCCCTCCTCGTACACTGTGACCCTCGCGCGAAGCTCCGCCTGGGCGAAGGGGATCGCCTGCCGCAAGAAGGCCGCCTCGTCCACCGTCCAGTCATGCGACTCCAGCCGCTCCGGACCGCGCTTCTCCCGATCCGAGACGAGGCGCTTGGCGAAGTAAGGAAGCGCGGCACCGTGATCTTTCACTTCCGACTCCTTCCTTGCTTCCTTGATAAGGGTGCTTGCGTCGAGCTGCCCCCTGGCGTGAAGACGGGCCGCCACCTCATAGACGCTCCGCTTCCAGGGGGGGGCGGCGTAGAAGACGATGCGCTGGGGAGTGATGCGGGTGGCCTTGAGGATCTGCCGCACATCGTCCAGTACCTCCTTCAGGAAGTCCTCCATGGCTTCGGCCTTCGGGTCGACGACCTCCTCCGACGCCTCCGGATAGGGAGCGTCTTGGATGAGTCCCGCCTTCCCCAAGGCCTGCCAGATCTCCTCGGCTACATGGGGAGCGAACGGGGCGAGGAGCCTACTCTGGACCTCCTGGAACTCCTGCCATAGGGGTCCGTTCGGGACCTCTCGGACCCGACGCAGGTACCAGCTCCATTCCCGCTGCAGGTCGAAGTAGGCGTGCTTCAGGGCCGTGCGATGGCTCAGGCTCTCCATGGCCACAGTCGTCCCCTGGATGGCCCGATGCAAGACCGACCGGAACCAACGATCCACGTGTCGGACCTCCTCCGTCGTCTCGGGTTTGGTCAAGGCCGCGTCGCGGAGGCCCGCGAGACGACGCCCTGCCGCTACCGCGAACTCCGTGTCGAAGCTGGCGTCATCGAGACCCTCGCCCCCCTGGGCCAGGCCCAGTCGGGTCGCATCGGCGCCCCACTCCGCGATGGCGTCTCGCAGGAAGAGGGCCCCCGCACGGGACTTCGACATACGGCGCCCCGGAACGGAGATCCAGCCGTTGACCCCCAGCGCCCGGGGCCAGAGGTCCGGGGGGAAGATGGCGACGTGGTTGAAGAGCAGAAAGGCGAAGTGGTTGGGCACGAGATCCTTCCCGGAATTGCGTAGGTCAAAGGGATACCAATACGCAAACTCGCGCCGCATCTCCTCGACGAGGGCCTGCGAAATCCCGGTGACCTGGGCGACCTTCTGTGCATCTCCCTCGTCCAAGAAGACGTAGTCGAAGAGGTCGTCCCCCAGGCGCTGCGGATCGACCTCTCCGCCCTGGAGGATGTGGGCGACCGTGTAGTAGGCCATGTAGATGGTGGAATCGGAGAGGGACTCGATGACCCACTCCTCGTCCCACGGGAGCCGAGTACCTAGGCCCCGGTGGTGCGTACAGGCCCAGTCCCGGAGCCAGTCGATGACGTGATGAAATTGCTTCCGGATGGCCTCGGGGTAGAGGACCAGGTCCTCCAGGAGATCGTGAACCTTCGCCTTCCAGGCGGGCTCGCCGTAGACCAGGAACCACTGGTTCTCCACCACCTTCACGATCGCGGGGGTCAGACACCGGCAGACCACGGGCCCGCTGGGCTCGAAGAGGATGTCGGCCTGGCCGTCGGCTAGCATCTGCGCTTTGACCTTCTCCTTGGCCTCCTCCACCTTCAAGCCCGCGAAGGCTCCGGCCCGCTCGTTCATGATGCCGTTGTAGAACTCCGCCCGGTACACTTCCTCCTTGGCCCGCTGGAGGCGATCCGTCTCGTCGGACCGCTCGATGCCCATCCGCTCGACGACGTCCAAGGCGGGCGTGGGACCGAAACCCTCCAGGTCGATGATGGCGATGGGCTCCAAGGATCGAACGAAGGGCACGTCCATGTGGTACTTCTCCAAGGCTTCATCGTCCTCCTGAAGTTCCCGGAGGGCCACCAAATCGTCGGGGGCGTCGGCCGGCACGCTGCTGACGATGCCGGTGCCGATGGCGTGGTCAATGAAGCGCGTCGGAAGGATCGGGACGGGGTCGCCCACGAGGGGCGAGACGGCGCTCTGGCCCAGGAGATGGTGGCCTTCCACTTTCCCCAGGACCTTGATCTGCTTGCCCTGCTGCCGTAGCTTCTCGATGGCTCCCTTGTTGACGATCCATCGCTCGTCCCCGACCTGGGCGTCCACGTATTCCGCGTCGGGGTCCACCCAGAGGTTCGTTGTGCCGAAGATGGTCTCGGGGCGCGACGTGGCAGCCACAAGGTACCGCTGCATGAGGCGAAACTTGAGAAGCACGAATTCCTGGGGGACCTCGCCCTCCCCCTCGAACCGATCGTGATCTCCGATGGGGATCTCGTCCTGGGGACACCAGATCACGGGATGCTTCCCGAGCCGCACGTAATCCCCCTCACGGAGCCGACGGAACTGCCACCGCACGAAGGCATCGTACGCGGGGTTCTGGTCGGTCGTGATGAAGCTGCGGGTCCAGTCCAGGCTCGCGCCGAAGGCGATGAGGTCCTTCTTCGTCTCCTCGGGAAAGACCTGGATCCAATGGAGGGGGTCGGCGAAGGCCGGAATCTCCTCCTCGGCAATCCCGTTGTTGCGGAGAATCTCGATCTGCTCCGGGTCTCCGTCGGCGACCCGCTTCGCGGCCCCCAGGATGGGGAGACCCGTGACGTGGAACGCCTGCGGGAAGAGGACGTTGTCGCCCCGCATCCGCCGGTAGCGGGCCATGATGTCGGCATGGAGAAAGGTGTAGCCGAACCCGAGGTGCTGGAGGCTGTTGGTGTAGGGGTACGGAACATTCACGAAGTACTTGGGTCGCGCCTCATCGGCCCGGGCTTCGAAGACCTTGGCCTTCGCCCATCGTTCCTGCCAGCGCGTCTCCGCCGTTCGCCAGTCATACCCCTCGCCAGGCATCCGCGCTGCCTAGGAGCAAGGTTTCTTAAACCCTTTTCCGCAGGCCTCTCCAGAGGAAATCGATGTCCGACTGGATATGACTTCTGTCATAATCGTTATATAGGGACCTCCGGATGCCTGGCGGACCAGCGCGCCGGATATGACCGATGTCATACCGGAAACCGAGGTCTGTGCGCCATGGAAACGAGCGAGCGAATCACGATCCGCCTCGACCGGGAGATCCTGGCCCGCATGGATACACTCCTGAGAAACAGGACCGGGTATGCGAGCCGCTCCCAGTTATGCCGCGCCGCCCTGCGACAACTCCTAGAATCCCTCGAAGGGCGTAGCACGCGTGTGACGGCCGAGATTCCCTCTTCCTACCTTGCCTTCCTGGACGCCCTCATCCACGACGGTTACTATCTGAGCCGAGAGCACGCGGCCCAACGGCTCATTGAGGAGGGGCTCTCCCGGGAACGGGTGAAGGACATTCTTGCACACCAGGAATCCATGGGACGTGCCTCCGGGACGATCTTCCCCGTGGAGCTGGAGAGAGGCGGGTAGGGGTTTACACTGCAGGGCGTGTGGGCGAACAGGGGAGACCTGTCGGCGGCAAGCGAAGAGGGCCGTGCCGTAGGCACTGTCAGAAGGGATGGGATGCACCACAGCACCCTCCCCTGTCCCCACCGACCCTAGGGGTCCGCCATGTTCGGGCAGGAGACGGCTCAGGAGATCCTGAACCAAATCCCGGGCCACCTGGAGGAACCCCGTCTCCTTCTTGTGGGGGTGGGAGGCGCGGGCATCAACATGCTTCGGACAGTCGACGCCGGGGCCGGGCTCGAGTTGGTGGCCATGGACACGGATGACTATGCGCTCGCCCTGTCCGGTGTCGAGGACCAGCTCTACCTTCCCACGCCAGGAGACGGGGGAACAGGAGGAGACCCGGCACTAGCCAGAGCAACGGCATTGCGCCACCGAGATGAAATCCAGGAGATGCTAGAAGGAGACATTCTCTTCCTCATGGCGGGTCTCGGCCGAGGGACCGGGACGGGCGTTGCCCCCGTGGTCGCCGAACTGGCTCGGGGCCGAGGTCTCCCCGTCCTCGCGTTCCTCGCATGGCCGTTCCGGCGGGAAGACCTTGCCCAGATTGCAGGCAAGGGGCTTCAGGCCATTCGGGCCTTCGCCGATGGGCTTCTTGTTCTCGACAATGAGGCCGCGAGGGAACTCCCCGGGATCGAAGCACGAAGCGATGCGGCCCAGCGAGTGAATGAGATGATGGGGCGGGTCCTGTTGGACCTTAGTGACCGCGTGCATGGCGCCTTTCCCTTCAGTGTCCGTGAAGAGATGGCCGATTTCCTCGCCGGTCTTCCTCGGGGAGATGCGAACTTTCCCGTCCGGGCCACAGTCTGGTCGAATGGGAAGCCCGCCGAGCCCCTCTCCATAGATCCCCGGGGGATCGTGGAACTCCGGTAGCTCTCCCACGCGGACCTCCCTCATGGGGGGCCTTCCCACCGCTGCGAGTCGTCTGAAAACCACGACCGATGCGGGAACGTAGGAGGATCGCGGGTGAGGTCGGGAGGAACCGACGGAATCCAGCCGACGTGGTTCCCGTTGCGGACGAGCCCAGGACGGGCGCGCCGGAGCGGGGAACCTCTCGGACGTCCTGGGGCGATCGACCGTACCCCACGCCGCGGTGCCCTCGTGCCGAGGACACCTCCCGCAACGCCTGCGGCGGCCTCGGCCTCCTGGCCTGATCCGATTCGGGGTCATGGCCTCGCGAAGCCCAGTGACCCAGCGACGCCACGGGCGGTCGTCAGGTCGGCACGCCGCAAGGCTATTATCGTGTACGAGCCTGGATCGTCCTCGCATGGTCACCTTTCGCGACTCCATCCCCTTTGATACGGAGGGCGAGGTCGAAATTCGCGACCTGACGACTGAACTCACGGAAATCATCCGCCGTTCGGGCCTTCAGACGGGCATTGCCTGCGTCTTCTCGCCCAGCTCCACCAGTGCGATCACGACGCTGGAATACGAACCGGGACTCCTGCACGATCTCCCTCGCGCCTTGGAGCGTCTCTTCCCCAAGGGTCTTGAGTACGACCACCAGAAGACGTGGCAGGACGGCAACGGGCACTCCCACATCCGGGCGGCCTTTCTCGGTCCGAGTCTCTCGATTCCGTTCGACAGGGGCCGTCCCGTCCTGGGGACGTGGCAACAGGTCGTCTTCGTCGATCTGGACAACAAGCCGCGGCGGAGGGAAGTCCTGGTGCAGCTCGTCGGGGAGTGAGGCGCTCCCTCGGCCCCAAGGC